>CALBSU010000336.1 GCA_937967285.1 uncultured Acidobacteriota bacterium | reverse complement strand
GCGTCGATCGGATTGATGCAGGTGATGTTGTCCCTGACCAGAGCGTTCGAGAGACGGTTGATGATGTATCGAGGAGAGATGCCGTCCATTCCCTCGCGGACTGTGTCTTCCCTGAGCTCCTTGACATCCTTCGACTTGAAGCCCTCGACATCCTCGCCGTCGTAGAGCTTCATCTTCTTGACGATGTCGACATTGGCCCGCGTCGGCTCCTCGAGCCGGGTCATGATGGCGAACATGGCCGCGATCTTGAGCGTGTTCGGCGCGATGTGGATGTTGCGCAGCGCGTCGCTCTGCTTGAGCAGCTTGTCGTAGATCCGTTCTTCCTGCGTGATCTTCAGGTTGTACGGGACCTTGATCATGATGATCCGGTCCTGCAGCGCCTCGCTCTTCCTGTTGCCGACGAAGGTGTTGTACTCGTTCTCGTTGGTGTGAGACATGATCACTTCATCGGCATAGATCATGGCGAAGCGGCCGGTCTTGATGCTCTGTTCCTGCGAGAGCGTGAGCAGCGAATAGAGGAACTTCTCGTCCGATTTGAGTATCTCGATGAACTCCATGATGCCGCGATTGGCGATGTTCAGTTCGCCGTCGAACCGGTAGGCGCGGGGATCCGATTCGACCCCGATCTCTCCAATCGTTGACAGGTCGATCGACCCGGTCAGTTCGGTGATGTCCTGCGATTTCGGGTCGGATGGGGCGAAGGTCCCGATGCCGATCCGGTCCTTTTCGGAGAAGAGGATGCGCTGGACCAGCACGTCCTCGTGCCGTCCCTGGTAGACGTGCTCCAGATTGTACCGGCACTGCGGGCAGAGTTCGCCCTCGATGTAGATCCCGTAATGCTTCTCGATCTCGGGGCGCAGTTCGTTAGGAATCAGGTGGAGCGGCTCCTCGTGCATCGGGCAGCCCTTGATGGCATAGACGGCGCCTTCTTCGGTCCGCGTCCAGTGTTCGAGGCCGCGCTTGAGCATCGTCACGATCGTCGATTTGCCTCCGCCGACCGGTCCCATCAGCAGCAGAATGCGCTTGCGCACCTCGAGCCGCTGGGCAGCCGATTTGAAATATTCGACGATCCGGGCGATCGGTTCCTCGATCCCGTAGAGTTCATCGCTGAAGAACCTGTATCTGGCAATCTCGTCCCGGGTTCCTTCCGAAATCTTATCGACGCCGGCGTTCAGAATCATGTCGCAGATCCTGGCGTGAGAAAGGGCGGCCAGTCGCGGATTGGCCGAGGCCAGCTCGAAATAGTCCCGGAAAGTGCCTTCCCATACCAGACGCTCGTTGTGACGTCTGTGCGCCTCAAGCAATTCGCTGAGATTCAAGCGCTTGTCTTGCTCCGTCATCTTACTACTCCCGGCTGCGGTCCTGATCGCCAGGCAAGGCAACCTGTTATGGGGTGTTCTCTCAGTCAAGGCCCGGCTCGATCTGTCGGCCGGGAAGGGGGATTGTTGTTCTCAACCGGCCAGAGGTGGAGCCGGAAACCTGTATCTATTATTCCTGTGCCGTTAATTTTTTGGTTAATTTAACTGGGTCGGCACGGACGGGTTATTTTTTTCGTCGGGGCAATTATAACACAGCATCGGGGATTGCAATCAGGTGGCGCGAAGAGCGATGGCAAATTAGCTGGACAGGATCTATGGAAGACGATCAGTTATGTGTGAAGACGATGCGCGGGAGCCAGACCGCGCGATCGGCATCGAATTCGGCGATCGCGGCAGGGCGTCCTACCGGCGCGGAGAGTATCGCGGTCATGCCGTGATCGAAGCCTCCGGCCGACCTGATCGGGCGCCCGTGAGAGACATCCCGGAGCTCGCTTTCGCTGAGCGGTATCTCAGTCATTTCCAGTGCGTCCGACATGCCGGTGACGGCATCCTGAATCCGTCCGTCTGCGGCCAGTTTCTCGAGCTCTTCGATCGTCACCGCCTGATCCAGCGAGCATCTTCCTGCCCGCGTTCGGCGCAGTTCGACCAGATGAGCGCCGATCTCCAGTCGGCGGCCGATATCTTCCGCCAGCGTGCGGACATAGGTTCCCGATGAGCAGACGACTCGGAAGGATGCGATCGCGGTCAGGGCTCCGGGAGCGTCCGGCTGAGGTCCGGAGGTCAGTTCGATTTCGCGGATCTCGACCTCGATCGGCCGGCGTTCGACCTCTTCGCCCCGGCGAGCCATCTCGTAGAGTTTCACGCCGCCGATCTTCTTGGCGGAATACATCGGAGGAACCTGGCTGATCCTTCCACTAAACGATTCGACGGCCAGCCTGAGATCGCTCGCCGTGATGCCGGATGCATCCGCGGGAGTTTCGACGGGGTTGCCGGTCAGATCGCCTGTATCGGTTCGGAAGCCGAGCCTCATGACGGCGCGATATTCCTTTTCATCTCCGGTCAGATACCTGACGATCCGCGTCGCCTGATTGAGGCAGACGACGAGGACTCCGGTGGCGAACGGATCGAGCGTGCCGGTGTGGCCTACGCGCCGGGTGCGGCAGATCCTGCGGACCTTCGCCACGACGTCGTGAGAGGTCCACCCGGCGGGTTTGTTGATGACGAGGATTCCGTCGGTTCCTCCGCCGGCGGGTGCTGAATTCATCTAATCTCCATTGACTCGGATTCTGGTCCTGACCCTGATCTCATGGCGCCAGCTCGAATTGATGCCGATCTGGAAGGCCTCGATCTCCGGATCGAGGCATCCGGCGACGAGCCTGAAACTGCGATGAAACCTGAGTGCCGGTGCAACGAGAAATAGTAACGGAGACGCATCGGCAGGTTCAACACCGGTAAAGAGCTTTCTGCGGCGCAACTCTCCGGCGGCCCGCGCCTGCTCGATCCGGAGCCAGTAATCGAGCCCCTGCAGCGGCAGGTGGAAATCCTCCGCGGCTTTGATCTCGATCACCGCCAGTCTGCCGTCCAGCGTGATCGAGAGCAGGTCGATGACCGACCGCTCATCGCCTCGCCAGGCTGGTATCTGGGAATAGACGAACCGTTCATCGAGCGATGGATCGAGCCGGCTGATGTCGCGCCGGATCATCGATTCGAGCCATGCTTCGGTCCTCAAACGGTAGAAAGGATGCCTCGGGTCCGGCGTCCCGGCCCGTCGCCGGTCGAGGATCTCCGCGATCAGGGCTTCGAGCCGGTGCAGGTTTCTGCCGGTCAGATACTGGCGATCGGTTGCGCCGGCGACCCCGAAGCGGCACTCGGCATACCCCTCGCCGCCGACCGATGCGAACTCCAGCCCGTTGATCGAATAGCTGATGCGCCGTGAGAAAGGCTTGACTCTGACCTCGATCAGACCGGGCGCGGGTCCCGTCAGAGCTTCGTGCCAGGGAGTGTCCAACGGCGCTGGAGCGGGCCACTCCAGATCGCGCGGCCGCAGATTGAGCAGTTCATACTGGGCAAGCGGACGGACCGGTACGATCTCCGGGACCGTTTCATCGACCTCGAAGACATCGATTGCGGCGCCAGCCTTCGCCGAGTCGATCAGCGCAAGGCGTTCGAGTGCGGTCGATGATCGTCCGCGCGGCAGGCAGAAGGCCAGCCGCGAAGCGGGGTTTCGCGACCGGCGGAGGTTGTGGCCCCGCAGCCAGACGATGCCGGCGGCGACGATGTCGTCGACCGTCTGCTTCGATTCCTCCGACTGCACGCCGATGACCAGTGCCCTCTCACTGCGCAGCCTGACGACCAGTCTCGCGTAGGGAGAGGGTACCGACATCCCCTCGGGAGTTTGCGTCCGTCCTCCCGTCGACCGGTCGACGCGCGCGCCCGGATACGCCTCTGCGATCAGCGATCCGAGGAGAGCCCGGTAGCGCCCTCGCATCTCGCCAGCCTCGACCGTCGAAGGCTGATCTCGTAAAACCTCCGGGCTTCTGAGCCTGAAGAAAGATTTTTCGGAGCCCATTCCGCGGACGGCCAGAAGACGCACCTCTCCGGGGAGGACCGAATATTCGATGACGCGCCAGCATTCGGCGCGTTCGCCGCCCCACCACGAGAATGTGAGCTTGCCCCATTCGACCGAAAACTCGATCGTGGCCCGATCGAGACCGATCACCGTGACGTCGTCGATGATCAACTGCCGGTCGCGCCAGCCGAGCATGCAATGCTCTATCTCATACAGCGCCGCGGACGCTTCTCCGGCGCCGGCGATGCAGGTCAGACTGTTTTTCATGCGATTTCCCCTGTCGATATGAACATCCCGAACCGAACGGTGCGGGTTGTTGAATTCAGGGGTGGCTGGCGTGGCGGAGCGCTTCCGTTTCCGAGGCGCCGGCAGGAGCCTCATCTTGTTGTAGCGGGTTCGATCGCTGTGCTACCATCGAAAGCGATTCCGAGAGATATTTTACTGATTCCGATCCGAACAATCTATCATGGTTTGTCACAGCTGCGGACGAGAAATCAAGTTGATCGCCAGGGTGGCTCGCACCGACGAGTGCCCGCACTGTTCGGCCGACATGCACTGCTGCAAGAACTGCCGGCATTTCGATCCCGGCAAGAACAACCAGTGCAGCGAACCGCAGGCCGATTACGTGAAGGACAAGGAGCGGGCCAACTTCTGCGACTATTTCGAACCCAACACCCGGGTTCCGCTGACCAGTCGCGGAAAAGGTCAGTCGACCGATGATGTGCGCAATGCTTTCGATAAGCTGTTCAGGAAGTGATGTCGGATTCTGTCGTCAATATGGATCGACCCGAATATTTTACCAACACTACGGCCGATGAAGCGGCATTTGGGATCGGCCAGCGGACTGTTGTTCACCGGCTGGCGCCGGTACCGCGTTATCCGCAGGAGGAGTTGACGGCCCGCAAGGTCCTTTTTCACCTCTTCCTGGTCGGGTTGACGATTCTGACGACATTCGGGGTCGGAGTGCTCTGGTTCTTTGACGAACAGAAGGGGCTCTTCAAGGCCGTCGAATCGGGGATTATCTATTCGTTCACGATCATCGCGATCCTCGCGGCGCATGAGATGGGGCATTACATCGCGTGCCGCTGGTACGGCGTCAACGCTACGCTGCCCTACTTCATTCCGGTTCCATTGCCGCCGGTCGGGACTTTCGGGGCTTTCATCAAGATCAAGGCACCGATCCCTTCGAGGAGGGCTCTCTTCGACATCGGGATCGCCGGTCCGCTCGCGGGATATGTTTTCGCAGTTCCGGCATCCTTCATCGGCATCTGGTTTGCGGATGTCGCGCCCCCTCCGCCCCCCGGCGCGGAAATGGTCTACTTTCAGGATCCGCTGATCTTCAAGGCGTTCATGTATCTGCTCGGCACGCCGTCGAATATCGAGTTGAACCCGGTGCTCTGGGCGGCCTGGGTGGGCGTTTTCATGACCAGCCTCAATCTGCTGCCGGTCGGGCAGCTCGACGGCGGGCACGTGACCTATTCAGTTTTCGGAGCCCGCGGGCACAGAATGATCGCCCTCGGTTCGTATATTGCGGTCATCGCTCTGGCGATCTATTCGATCCGCGGCGGGATGTGGAACTGGGTGGTTTACGCAGCAATTCTGACTCTCATGATCCGCATCGGACATCCGCCGGTTCTCGATGAAGACGATGACCTCGGGATGGCCCGTTACCTTGTCGCCCTGGTCGGGCTGCTGGTCTTCATTCTCAGTTTTATGCCGTTCCCGATCTCCTTCTGATTCAATCAGTGCCGTATCGGTTGCGAGAAGATGAACTTTCCAAGGAGGTTAACCCCATGCCGCTGAATGCATCGGACGTTATGATCAAGGACGTCATTACCGTCAAGGAGTCGACTCCGATCAAGGAGGTCGCGCGCCTTTTCAGCGAAAACAAGATCACCGGAGTCCCCGTTGTCAATGAAGAGGGGCTGCTTGCAGGGGTGCTCTCAGAGACTGACATCATCCGCAAGACGAACAGCATCGGCGCATGGTCGCCGAGCACCGCAGGACAGATCATGACCCGGCCCGCGATCACCGTCGAACCTGACGAGTCACTTCAGCGCATCTGCGAGCTGATGTCGAACCGCCATATCCATCGGGTCGTCGTCGCTGAGGGCGGCAATATCAAGGGGATCCTGACGACGATGGATATTCTCAAGGCCATCGCCAATCACAGGTTCTAGCAGCAGAGCTGATCGCTGTTGATGAATCCCACCTCGTGAGCTTCCAGCGACGACTCGAAGAGTTTGCCGGGGTTGAGGATTCCATTTGGATCCATAGTCCGTTTGATGCTCTTCATCAGTTCGATCGTCGGATCGGTCAGCGCGAGATCCAGGAAGGGGGCTTTGGCGTAACCGATGCCGTGCTCGCCTGAGATAGTCCCGCCCAGTTCGACTGCCCGCTCGAAAATCTCCCTGACCGCGGCGGCGCCTCTCCGGCGCGTATCCTCCTCGCAGTCCTGAAGCATGACGTTGACATGAAGATTGCCGTCTCCGGCGTGACCGAAGGTCGGGATCAGGAATCCGGATCTTCTGCCGAGGTCTTCGATGAATTCGAGCATCTCAGGGATTCGCGAGCGAGGGACCACCGCGTCGTGATTCAGTTTGATGACGCCGGTCCGGGCCACGGCCGGAGACATCTTGCGGCGGACTTCCCAGATCTCGTCCGCTTCTTTTTCATCTTTCGCTTCGCGGAAGCTGATCGCGCGATGTTTGAGCGTCATGTCGCGGACGATTCGGGCCTCGCGCTCGACGCTCTCCCTCAGGCCGTCGACTTCGATGATCAGCAGGGCGCCGGCGTCGCGCGGAAGTCCCGACGGTTCGTAATCCTCGATCGCATTGATCGAAGTCCGGTCAAGCAGTTCGAGCGCCACCGGAACGATCCCCGAGTTCGAAAAATCGGCCACGCAGCGGCAGGCATCGTGAGCATCGCTGAAGATCGCCAGGGCAGTTCGCGTCGCTTCCGGTTTCGGGATCAGGCGGAGGATGCAGCGGGTGATGATTCCGAGCATCCCCTCGCTGCCGATCATCAGGCTTTCGAGATGAAATCCGGTCGAATTTTTCGGCGTGCGCGTGCCGGCGCGGACGATCTCACCGGTCGGTGTGACGAAATCCAGCCCGAGCACGAACTGCTGCGTGTTGCCGTATTTGACGCATTTCGGGCCGCCGGCGTTGAGCGCGATATTGCCGCCGATGAAGGACTCCTTCCAGCTCGACGGATCCGGCGGATAGAAGAGCCCCTCGCGTTCGACCGCTTTCTGCAGGTCGTAATTCGTCACGCCCGGTTCGACGACCGCCACCAGATCGGCCCGGTTGATCTCGATGATCCGGTTCAGGCGACCGGTCGTCATGACGATTCCGCCGCGGACAGGGACCGCGCCTCCGGTGTAGCCGACGCCGCCTCCGCGGACGGTGACGTAGGTGCTCCGGCGATTGGCGAGCTTCATGATTGCCGCGATCTCATCGGCGGAGCCCGGACTGACGATCACATCGGCCGGGAATATCTGTTTGAGCGCATCCTGTGAGTTGGCGGCGATCGCGGCCGGATCGGCAGTCACGTTTTCGCTTCCGACGATCGATTCCAGTTCGGCGATCAGCTCGGGCAGGGGAGTCTTCTTTCTGTCAGTTGCTTCCATCGATTAACTCAATCATTCTGCGGACGCTGCCGGCTATGTCCGGCCGGCTCGCCAGCTCCAGTTTTTCAGGCCACGGGTAGAAAGCGCTGATCACGGCCAGGCAGTCGGCGCCGGCCGAGAGGACCTCGAGAGCGCGGTCATGGTTGATGCCTCCGATCGCGACCAGCGGGCGGTCGGTCAGCGCCCGCGCCGCCCGAACCAGTTCCAGCCCGACCACCGGGTCCGGATCTGCCTTGGACGCGGTCGGATAGACGGGGCCGACGGCGATATAATCGGCCGACGTCTCGAGCGCGGCCTTCACCTGTTCGATCGTATGCGTCGAGATGCCGATGATCTTCTCATCGCCCAGCATCTCGCGGGCCTCCTCGACCGGCATGTCCTCCTGACCCAGATGTATCCCGTCGGCGTCCGTCGTCAGTGCGACCTCGACCCGGTCGTTGACGATCAGTACGGCTCCGGCCGCGCGCGTCAGCGAGAGACTCTTGCGAGCGGCATCAAGAAATTCCACTCCGCCCGCTTCCTTGTCGCGAAGCTGGATCAACCGCGCCCCTCCCGCGAGCATCTCCCTTACGATCTCGTCATGACCGAGATTGGATATCGCGCGATCCGTGATCCCGTAGATCTTCGGTAATTGCCTCATAACAGGGATTATCCGCGATTTGGC
>CALBSU010000335.1 GCA_937967285.1 uncultured Acidobacteriota bacterium | reverse complement strand
TGATAAAATGTGCTCTTCGATGCAATGTCATAACGTCAACATTGGTCGACGGGACTCGGTCCGCCGGGTGTGCTCAATGCTTTACAATCTTAACATCATGATACTCCGTAAGCTGCCCTCAACCCGTATATTTGACCATTTCAGCAGCTTTTCAGGAACTTTTTACAATTTTCAGCGGTTATCTTAAGCGGCGCGAATGGAAGTTGTCGCGCCGGGAAGTTCAAGAAGGAGCGCAGGAAAGATGAAAACGACATATCACATTACGGCCCGGCAGCTTGTGCTGCTGGCCCTAGTTACGGCGGGTTTTGCTGCGGGAGCGGTGCTTCTGTATGACAGGCTGGGTTCTTACGCACTCGATCGGCTGGTCGGAGCCAGAACAGAGAAGGGATACTCGGTTAATGCCCCGGTGGATGCGATAACCAATCCGGCCGTCGCTACGGAGGAGACCAACAACCGGGAGGTCTACGAGGCGATGAGCCCCGGTGTGGTCAATATCACCTCGACGGTCTATGTTCAGGACTTTTTCTATGCCTATCCCAAGCAGGGAACCGGATCGGGATCGATCCTCGATAAGGAAGGGCATATCCTGACCAATTTTCACGTCATTCAGGATGCCGAGAAGCTGACGGTCTCGCTATCGAACAAGAAGGAGTTTGCGGCTCAGGTGGTCGGCATCGATCCGGACAACGATCTGGCGGTGATCAAGATCGACGCGCCCGCGAAGGATCTCTCGATCATCCCGCTCGGAACCTCGAAGGACCTCTTCGTCGGGCAGAAGGTGCTGGCCATCGGCAACCCCTTCGGTCTCGACCGCACCCTGACCACTGGGATCGTTTCGGGTCTTTCGCGTCCGATCCGGTCGGAGTTCACCAATCGCCTGATCGAGGGCGTCGTTCAGACGGATGCCGCGATTAATCCCGGAAATTCTGGCGGCCCGCTTCTCAATTCACGCGGGCAGATCATTGGCGTCAACACCATGATCTTCAGCCCGAGCGGCGGTTCGGTCGGAATCGGATTCGCCGTCCCGGTCGATACCGCCAGGCGCGTGGTCGATGACATCCTTCAGTTCGGACGCGTCCGCAAGCCCAAATTGGGGATCACCCCGATTCAGCTCAGCGCCAGGCTCTCGCAGTATCTCAGACTGCCGGTGGATGAAGGCATTCTTGTAGCCGACGTCGTTCCCGGCGGATCGGCCGATCGTGCGGGTATCCGCGGTTCGAGCGAAGAGGTCCAGATCGGAAGATACCTCGTTCCGGTCGGCGGCGATATCATCGTCGGTATGGACGGCAGGCCCGTCCGGTCGCAGGACGATATCGATCACGTTCTCAATACAAAGAAGATCGGAGACCGAATCGAGGTCGAGGTCATGCGCGCGCGCAGAAAAGTGACCCTTACACTTCAGCTTTCCGAACTGCCGGGCTCAGCCGGTAGAAGAATCTGATTTTGGAGTGCGGCGCCGCTATGGGCGCCGCTTACTTATCGTCGTAATCGGGAAAAGCTGTGCCCACGGGCACAGCACTCCAAATCACTTCACCTTCAATGATCGCGCGATGGCGTCCGTCTGATTGCGGAGGGAGCCGAGAATATTCTTCCGGCCGATAAAGGTGAGGATATAGATCGTCTTTTCACTGACTTTCAGATAATAGACCCGCCCCATGAACGGCTGCCCGGCTGCGTTGTTGAAATCGTAACTGAGCAGCGCGCCGGTCCTGCCGGTTCCCGCCAGGAATTTTTCGAGGGACAGTTTGACGTATTTCGGCCGGAACCGGACGGTATTATTTTCGTCCTCTTTGGCGAACTCCATGATGTCGGTCGCGGGATCGGCATCCTCGACGCTTCTGATTTTGAGAGTCCCGTTTTCACGGTTGCGGAAAACCATGATGACGTCATTGCGTCCGACCGTATCCTGACTGACGATTCCAAGCCACCCGTTGGGCAGATTGACGGAGTATTTCCCGTCCGGGTCCTCGAAGACCTCCTGTGCCATCACCGCTGACGGCAGAATAACAAGTACTGATAACAGCAGGCACCTGAAAAGGTGATTCATGAAGCGTTCTCCTTCCAGTTTATCTTGCCACGCGATTCCGGATCGAGCATCGCGCGTAATTCCTTCCCGCCAAGTGTCTGAACGATGATCTCTTTCTGGATTGCAACCAGTTGATCTATCCCCTGTTCGGCGGCATCGATCATGTCGTTCATCTGACGTCGGTCGAACGGCTCGGTCTCGGCGGTCCCCTGCAGTTCGACGAACCGTCCGTCGCCGGTGCGAACGACGTTCATATCCACTTCCGCCTGCGAATCCTCGATGTAGTTCAGGTCGAGCAGGATGCGATCCTCGACGACGCCGACGCTGACGGCGGCGATATAGTCCCGCAGAACTGGGCGCTCGATCTTACCAAGCTGCATGAAATTGTCGAGAGCGAGCGCCAGGGCGACGAACCCTCCGGTGATGGCCGCTGTTCTTGTTCCCCCGTCGGCCTGGATGACGTCGCAGTCGATCGTCACCGTGCGTTCGCCGAGCGCGGCCATATCGGTCACGGATCTCAGGCTGCGACCGATCAGTCGCTGAATCTCGTGAGTTCTGCCCGAAGGGCCGCCGCGTGAGCTCTCGCGCGAACTTCGTGAATGGGTCGATCGAGGCAGCATCGAGTATTCACCCGTCACCCAGCCTGCTCCCTTGCCCTTCAGAAACGGCGGCACCCGTTCCTCGATCGAGGCGTTGCAGAGCACCCGTGTCTCGCCGAACTCGACCAGCACCGAACCCTCCGCGTACTTTGTGAACCCGGGCGTCATTTTTATCGGCCTCAGCTCGAACGGATGGCGTCCGTCGGTGCGGAAAATTTCAGCCGGCGGCTGTTGACTCGAGTCTGTCATGTCCCCAAACCTCCACCGCTTCCAGATGATCGAGCGGCGCTTCCAGAATTCGTTCGGCGATCCGGTGAAACCGGTCGGCCGCATCGGTTACATAGAACCGATTGTCAGTCGAACCGATATCATCGTTCAGCAGGCCGCGTCGTGCAAGCAGCGACCGCGCCTCTCCGGCGACTGCGTCGGCCGAGTCGATCATGGCCACGCCCGGCCCCATCGTCTCGCCGATCACCGGCTTGAGCAGCGGATAATGCGTGCAACCCAGCACCAGCGTGTCGATCTCGTGTTCGCGCATCTCCGCCAGGTATTTTTCCGCGACCAGACGGGCGATCCCGGAATCGGTCTCGCCCTCCTC
>CALBSU010000334.1 GCA_937967285.1 uncultured Acidobacteriota bacterium | reverse complement strand
TTTGAGCCCGTAAACGTGCCACAGGGCATCGTCATTTGTGTTCTCCGGGATCCAGGCATCGAGCTGACCGGCCTTTTTGCCGTCGAGATAGATGTCGGCGCGGCCGCCCTGCTGCGAGAGGGGGCCGACGATCGCCACCGCCACGCCATTGAAGGCGAGAGCCGCTTCGGAGCCTGCTCCGTCGGCGGATTTGCCGACGACTGATTTACGGTCACGGCCGCCTGCGACATCCTTCCAGTCGCCCTTCCATTGCCAGGCTGCGTCATCGAACCGGATCAACCTGTCCGGCACGCCGGGGTTCCATTGCTCCATTTTCCATGCTTTGGGTTCCTGGAAGGGGATGATCAGTTCGGTGTCGGTCACTCTGCCGCCGGCGCGGGTGACGACCTTGACGGCGCGATCGACGGTCGATCTGGTGATCGTGTTGAGCGAATGGGTGGTGTAATCGAATCTGGTGTCGGCGATGGCCGGGATGCCGGATCTCCATTCGTCCGGGATTCCGCTGTAACCGAGCATGACGCCGAGGACGCCGGCGGCGCTCGACGGATTGCAGTCCGAATCCTGACCGGCGCGGGTCGCGACCTCCAAAGTCCGCGAGAAATCTCCCTTGCCGTAAAGCAGTCCGAGCGCGACGTGAGCCCCGTTGAGACGGGCGTCGATGTTGAACGGGGTGAGCGCGCCTTCGGTGCAGGGATCGTCGCGGTCCCACTTGTCCTTGAGCAGTTGCCAGGTCTTCTTCCAGTCGTCCGGATAACGGGCCGACCAGTCGAGGACATCGCGGATCACCAGACCGTAACCGCTCCGCGCGGGAATCGATGCCAGACCTGCCTCGACCACCTTTCGAACATCCGTCTCGAAGAAAGCGGCCGCGTACATCCCCGCGATGAACATTCCGCCGTAAACTCCGTCGCCGTAATTCATGACATGACCGATCCGGTCGGCGAACCGGTTGGCCTCCTGCGGAAGCCCCGGAGTCATCATGCCGATGAAGTCGGCCTCGATCTGAAAGTCGATGTCGTTGGCGTGGATGTTGTATTTCGGATGGCCGGACCAGGGCGCCTTGATCCCCTGACTGAGAGCCCTTCGCGCCCCGGCGTTGGCGTGCCAGAGCCGATACTTCG
This sequence comes from uncultured Acidobacteriota bacterium, assembly GCA_937967285.1. Lineage (GTDB taxonomy): Bacteria > Acidobacteriota > Blastocatellia > RBC074 > RBC074 > JADJXM01. The sequence goes on along the minus strand of CALBSU010000334.1, from coordinate 8,446 downwards.
AATTCGCGAATGCCTCGCCGTACTGCTCGGCCGTCGCATCCAGTCCGATCCTGTCCATGACCTCTGTGAAGGTCATCTCGACGTACAGATCATCCTGAACGATCGCATTCGAGACCATTCCGGGATTCCATTTGATCTCGCCCTCGATGATCCTGCCGTTGTAATTGAATTCGGTCGGCGCGCCGTACGAGACGCCGATCATCTGACCGGCCCATCCTCCGCGGACCTTGTCCTCGAGCGCCTGTTTCGACAGAACGCGCGATTTGACGGACCCCTGGGCGAGGATCAGACCGATGCAGGCGATCAGAAGCAGTATTGAGAAGATAAGTTTTCGCATATGGTCACGGTTTATTACTGGAATAAAGAATCGGATGGATTCCCCATCCCGTGGCCAGAAAATTCAGGGTTAAGCGATCAGCGCTTCGATCTCCGTGCGTCCGGGCGCGGAGGGCTGGGCGCCCGGCCTGGTCACCGAGATGGCCGCGGCGGCATTGGCGAACCGGACGGCCTCGTCGAGCGGCCGGTCTTCAGAAAGCGCGATCGCGAGGGCTCCGTTGAAGACGTCGCCAGCCGCCGTCGTATCGACAGGATCGACGCTGAAGGCCGGAACCAGGCGGTTGCCGGAGGCGTCGGAGACCAGCGCGCCTTTTGCGCCGAGAGTGATGATGACGATCTCGGGGCCTCTCCGGCGCAGCGCCTCGGCGGCCAGCGCAGCCCCGGCTTCATCCTCGACCTCGAGGCCCGTCAGCAGCGCAGCCTCAGTCTCGTTCGGAGTCAGGATCGAGACGCGGCCGAGCAGGTCGTCGTCGAGCGGCTGCGCCGGAGCCGGATTGAGTATCACCCTGGCGTCCCTGGCAGCCGCCAGCACCGCCGCCCTGACGGTCTCGATCGGAATTTCGAGCTGAACCAGCAGCACTCCCGCCGACCCAATCGCCTCCCGCGCCAGTGCGATGTCATCCGGCGAGAGTCGTGCGTTCGCGCCCGAGGCCACTCCGATGCTGTTTTCGCCGTCTCCCCCGACGAAGATCAGCGCCACGCCCGACGGCGCGGAACCGTCCTTCTGAACGTGACGGACATCGATGCCGTCGGCGGCGAATCCCCTGATCGCCTGCTCGCCGAAAAGATCGTCGCCGACGCGGGCGATGAAACTGACACGACCGCCGGCCCGGGCCGCCGCGACAGCCTGATTGGCTCCCTTCCCGCCGGCCGCCATCGCGAAGTCTCCCCCGATGATCGTCTCGCCCGGCTTCGGGATCCGCCCCATACTGATGATCATGTCGGTGTTCGAACTGCCGACGACTGCGATCCCCTTCACTGCTCTCTCCTCGTCCTAAGCGAATCTTGAATAGATGATCATCGCCAGGCCCGCGATGAACGACGCGAACATCACCGCCAGCAGACGACTGGTGCCCGGCGGCGCATCTTTGAACTCCTTCCAAACGAAGACGCCCCAGAAGGCCGCAACCATCGTCGCTCCCTGCCCGAGACCGTAGGAGATGGCGAAGCCTGCCGCTCCCGACGCCAGAATGCTGAACGACATTCCGAGCCCCCAGATCATCCCGCCCAGTATCCCGATCCCGTGCAGCCGCAGATTGCCGCGCCGGAAATAATCGGCGTATGCGACCGGCTCGCCCGTGAATGGCCGCGCCATGAGGATCGTGTTCCAGATGAAATTCGAGGCGAGCAGACCCGCCGAGAAGACGACCACCGCCGTGTACGGACTCAGCTTGCCCGGCTCAGGACTTGAGAAATCGGCGAACATCGATGCCGCGACGAACCGGTAGAAGAATCCCATCATCAGCCCGGCCAGCACCGAGAGCAGCGCTCCCATCCGCGAGGCGCTTCGCCCCTGCGCGGGCAGCCTCCGGTACGCCAGCGCATCGACGATGATCGCCACGACCACTGCCGCAACTCCCGCGAAGAGCCAGAACGGATCTCCGACCGGAGCGGCAATGTAGTTGGTCACGACGCCGAGGGCGAGCGCCAGTCCGACCCCGATCGGAAAAGCCACAGCCATGCCCGCGATGTCGATCGCCGCCACCAGCAGCAGATTCGCGAGGTTGAAGATCACTCCCCCGAGAAACGCCGACCACAGCGGTCCACGGTCCGCCTGCGCCAGGTCGGCCGCGAAACCGCGGCCTCCGGTCCCGGTGCTGCCCATCGTCAGCGCCAGAATCAGCGCCAGCAGCAGGACTCCGATGGCGTAATCCCAGTAGAAGAGCTGGAAACGCCATTCGCGGCTCGCCAGTTTCTGCGTGTTGGCCCACGACCCCCAGCAGAACATCGTGACGAAACACATGACGACCGCCAGGGCGTACGATTCGATGATGACCATTTATTTTCCTCCGGGCGTCGAGGGATCAGTAACCGACTGAGCGCCCGCCGAGCCGCGGGTCGGCGCCGCCGAGCCGGACTCCGGTCTTCTCTTCGATCATGATCCCCTCGGCGTCGCCCATCTGACGCGGACGTTCGACGAGGCGATGGCCCATCTCCACGAGCCGCTTCCGCGTATCGGGCGAAAGGCCGTAAGGCTCCCAGCGGATCTCGTCCGGCATCCACTGGTGATGGATGCGCGGCCACTCGATCGCCTGCTGGATGTCCATGCCGTGATCGATGATATTGATGATCACCTGCATGACCGTGTTGATGATCGTCGGGCCGCCGGGACTTCCCACCGCGAAGAGCAGTTTGCCGTCTCTCAGCACGATCGTCGGCGTCATCGACGAGAGCGGCCGCTTGCGTGCCGCCACGGCGTTCGCCTCTCCCTGAATGAGCCCGTAAAAATTGGGCGAGCCGGGCTTGGGCGCGAAATCGTCCATCTCGTTGTTGAGCAGGATTCCCGCCCCCTCGACCGTGATCTTGTTGCCGAAACTGTCGTTGAGCGTGTACGTGTTGGAGGCCACGTTGCCGTCCCTGTCGACGACGGTGAAGTGCGTGGTCTCGTCCGATTCGTAGGCAACGGGATTGCCATGCCCGATCCGGACAGAGGTCGATGCCCGGTTCGGATCGATCGTCGCCGCCAGTTGATCGGCATACTTGCGCGAAGTCAGGCCGGCCACCGGGACCTTGACGAAGTCCGGATCGCCGAGATACTCGGCCCGGTCGGCGAAGGCGCGCCGCATCGACTCGACCATCAGGTGAAGCGCCTCCGACGATCCAGCGCCCATCGACTTGAGGTCGTATCGCTCCAGAATATTGAGCATCTGGATCATCGCCACTCCGCCGGAGGACGGCGGCGGCATGGTGATTATCTCGTGGCCGCGATAAGTGCCGCGCAACGGTTCGCGCTCGACGGGCCGGTACGCCTTCAGATCGTCGACCGTCATCCACGGTTTGCCGTTCGACCCGGCCGCCTTCCGCATGCTCTCCTCGATCAGCCGGGCGGTCTTCCCTTCATAAAACTCCCGCGGACCGGATTTGATCATCCGCTCGAAGACCGCGGCCAGTTCCGGCTGGCGGAAGATCTCGCCGGTCTCGTACAGCTTTCCGTCCCGCAGGTAGATCCGCTTCGTCTCCGGATACCGTGAAAGCTGCTGACTGCCGCCTCTCAGACTCCGTTCGAGGTGATACCAGACCGGGAATCCATCGGCCGCCAGCCTGCGCGCCGGCTCGGCCACCTCGGACCATTTCATCGTCCCGTACTTCTCGAGGGCGTAAGCGAGTCCCGCGACCGTTCCCGGCACTCCCGCGGCGCGGTGCCCGTAGGTCGACGACTCGCGGATGTACTCGCCCTTCTCATCGAGATAGACATTGCGATGAGCCGCTGCCGGAGCCATCTCGCGGTAATCGATCGCGGTCGCCTTGCCGTCGGCGCGCCGGATGACCATGAATCCGCCGCCGCCGAGGTTCCCGGCCGAGGGCCAGACAACAGCCAGAGCCAGTCCGACCGCCACGGCAGCGTCCACGGCGTTGCCTCCGCGCTTGAGAATGTCGGCCCCGACCTGCGAAGCGATCTCGCTGACCGACGAGACCATGCCGTGCCTGCCCCGCTCGGGATCGCGCGATGCCGCGCGCAAAACCGGACGAAGCGGCGCCGTCAACAACGAAATCAACAGCGCCAGCGTGATAACCCAAACCGCATGCTTTCTGATCTTCATGATTTCAATCCGCATTCACTTTCTACTTTCTACTTTTTACTTTCTACTTTCTACCCCATCCATATCGAGCGGATAGACCGCCAGGAATATCGATTCGATATCGGCGGTCATTCGATGACCCCGGATGATGTAATCGCGCAGCTCCTCGCGTTGCGTTCGGTTGAATTCGTCGTCCTTGAGCGTCAGCAGCAGGCTCAGAATGTTGTAGGCGGCACCGCGGAGCGCGGCCAGCGCGAGCTGGGCTCCCGAGGCCAGCTCCGCCAGAACCGCCGGATTGACAACTTCCGAGAGCTCGGAGAGCAGTTCGATGACACCGAAAGCGCTCTGGGCGACCCGCTGCGGGACGGCGATCGAGTTCCGTGTCGCCTCCTCGATGGCGAAGGTCCGGGCGAGCTTCTCGCCCTCGGTCTCTCGCGGCAGCGCGATCGCATCCTCCAGACTGATCCTGCATTCCGCATCCTCTTCGACCGCCATGCGAAGATCGGCGCCGAGCTGCTCGATCTGGTCGATGATGCCCTCGACGTCGGTTCGAATCTCCTGCTTGTGAGCGATCGTCATGTTGCAGACCATCGAACCGAGCGCGGCGGCGAGCGATCCGGCGTAAGCGGCGACGCTGCCGCTTCCGGGAGTCGTCATCCCCTCCGAGACCTCCAGCGCGAAGCTGTCGAGCGTGATCGATTCGGGAACATCAGGCTCGTCATCCTCGATCTCATCCGGCTCCTCATCGACCGGTTCGACCCAGATCCAGCCCGCCCGCTCGAACTCGCTATGCATCTTCTGTTCGAGGACGAGGTCATCGCTGAAATTATCGAGTCTCAGATAGAAATCGGCCGCCGCGTGCAGCGCAGCCTGCGGAATCAGCCCGACGATCTCGCTGCCGGCGACCTGCACGCCATACCGTTCAGCTTCCCGCCGGACCAGCTCGAAGACGCGAAAGACGGGCGTTGCCTGATGGTTGGTCAGATTCATCGAGACCTGGACGCGGTTGCGGCTCCGGAGATTGAAGGCCAGCGCCTTGACGTAGCGGAGCCCTCCGGCGCTGCCCCTGACCGCGCGGGCGATCTTTCGTGCGATGGAGATATCGTCGGTCGCAAGGATGACATTGTAAGCGATGAGCGGCGACCTGGCGCAGATCGCGATCGCGCCGGCTGTCGGATGAACCGCCGCATCGCCGGCATCGGGGAAGCGGTCGGGATCCGTGGCTATCTCGTCCCGCAACTGTTCGAAGCCGCGGCGTCTGACATCCGCAAGGTCGACCCGATCCGGTTCGAGCGCCGCCTGTTCGTAATAGTAGACGGGGATGTTCAGCTCGCGGGCTATCCGGTCGCCGGTCCGGTGGGCGAGCGCCACGCATTCCTCCATGGTCACGCCGCTGATCGGGACGAACGGCAGCACGTCGATCGCTCCCATCCGCGGATGCTCGCCCGTGTGATGATTCAGATCGATCAGCTCGACCGCCGTCGAGGCCGCGCGCAGCGACGCCTCGACCACGCTCTCCGGCGATCCGACGAAAGTGACGACTGATCGGTTATGGTCCGGATCGAGGTGCCGGTGGAGAACATAAACCTGCGGCACCCCCGCAATGGACCTGACGATCAGATCGACTTTCGCTTCGTCACGACCTTCGCTGAAATTTGGCACGCATTCGACGATCTTGTTCATAACGCCGTCCCGACTTGCGCAATCGTTCCCAGCCCTGTACGCTCCCTGAAATTTTCTATTCCGAGACCGCAAAAGGATATTACAGGATTCTCCGGATTTCGACAGAATTGAACGCTTTTTTGAGAAAAGCGAAGGGGGTGAATCGAATTGGCCACGGGAACTCAAGCGCAGCCGTCCTATCAGGAATCGAAGATCTGGACGATCATCGGGGCATCGGCCGCCGGCACCATGATCGAGTGGTACGACTTCTACATCTTCGGGAGCCTGGCGGCGGTACTCTCGCCGCTCTTCTATCCTCCCGGCAATGACACTCTGGCGCTGATCGCATACCTTTCGACATTTGCTGTCGGATTCATCGTCCGTCCGTTCGGCGCGGTCTTCTTCGGTCACATCGGCGATCTGGTCGGACGGAAGTACGCGTTTCTTGTGACAATGGTTCTGATGGGCGGAGCGACCGCGGCCATCGGCCTGCTGCCCACCTACCAGACGATCGGCATCGGCGCTCCGATCATCCTGATCGCGATCAGAGTCCTGCAGGGGCTCGCCCTCGGCGGCGAGTACGGCGGAGCGGCGGTCTACGTCGCGGAACACGTGCCCGACGACAAGAGAGGTTTTTACACCAGCTTCATTCAGATCACGGCGACTCTCGGGCTGTTCGCTTCTCTGGCCTCGATCCTTGCCGTTCAGTCGTCGATGAGCCCCGAGGCGTTCAGGAGCTGGGGATGGCGAATCCCGTTTCTGGTCTCGATCTTCCTGGTCATCGTCTCGCTCTACATCCGCATGCGGATGAAGGAATCGCCGATCTTTCACCATCTCAAGCGGGAGGGCAAGACGTCAGAATCCCCGCTCCGCGACAGCCTCGGCAGCAAGCGCAACTGGAAGGTCATCCTGATCGCCCTGTTCGGAGCGACTGCCGGCCAGGGAGTGGTCTGGTACACCGGACAGTTCTATGCGCTCTTCTATCTGCAGAGCATCCTCAAGGTCAACGTGAGGACGTCCAACATCATCGTGGCGGTGGCGCTGCTGATGGGAATGCCGTTCTTCGTCTTCTTCGGCTCGCTCTCGGACCGGATCGGGCGCAAGAAGATCATGATGGCCGGATGCCTGCTCGCGGTGCTCTGCTACTATCCGATCTATCGCGGGATGGAGCACGCCTCCGGCAATCAGGTCGTCGGGCTGCAGTCGGCACGGAACCCGCTGACCGGCGAGATCAGGCTGACGCCGCTGTCGCGCGCGGCCGACGGATCGATCGTTCCCTCAATCGAAGCGCCGGCACCGAACGTCACGCTGCTGACGCTGCTCGTCTTTCTGCAGGTCATCTTCGTGACCATGGTCTACGGGCCGATCGCCGCTTACCTGGTCGAGGCCTTCCCGGCCAAAATCCGCTACACCTCGCTCTCGCTGCCTTATCACATAGGCAACGGCGTCTTCGGCGGGCTGTTGCCGGTCATCGGCCTGACGATCTGCGCCTCGACCGGAAACATCTATTCCGGACTGATCTATCCGATCGGCATCGCGCTGATCACCTTCATCGTCGGCTCGATCTACCTCAAGGAGACCAGCCACGTCAGGATCTGGGATGAAGTGGAATGACCGGGACATCTCCGTCGCAAAAAACGGCATCTCTCATCGTTCAGTATCAGCCGGCGGCCGGGCCGTCGGCCCGGAGATTTCCCGTAAACGAGGTGTAACTTGCAGTTTTCGCATCGCTTATCAGCTCTGATCTCGACCTGCATCTTATTAATTACATGCGCATCATCAGCCGGCGCGCAGAGCGGCGGGAGGGCAGCTCCGGCCGGCCCGAAACGTATCAGCTTCACCGAAGCGGTGACGATGCTCGACGGTGAAAGCGAGGGCAACCTCTCGAACCAGCCGAGGCGGTACTCGAAGACGAAGCTGCGTGACGGCCGCGTGCTCGAGACCTTCTACCCGCTGACCACCCGATCAGGCAAATCGCGCCGAATCACCGTCGCCGGTTACGGCGTGCTCTACGAATCAGAGGATGCGCTGCGCGACTCGAATCGCCCGCGCCACATGCTCGAGGATCTGATCCCCGACGGCAACGAGATCGTCAACAACCTGCCGCAACTGATAGATCGACTTGAAAAACGGCTCCGGCTGGGAAAGGGACGCCTCGATTTCTCGAGAGCCAGCCTGCGCCGCATTGACGCATGGCTGGCCGGCTACCAGCGCTCGCGAACAACTGCCCAGACCGATCCGCGACTCTTCCAGGAGCTGACCGCATACTACGGCGAGACCATCCGCCGGGCGCTCAACGGCCAGTGGCGCATCCACAATGAACCCGTCGGAAAAACGCACGTCCAGACAGAGCCCAATATCCGCTATTCGGGCGGCGGAGTCTCGCGCGAAATCAAACCCTGGAGCAGCGTCATCAATGCCCTTTACGATGAGGACAATCGCGGCATCGGCCTGACGAGGGTTCTCGATAAGGATCTGGAAGGCAGCAGGCAGTGAAAAGCCGGAATCATGACGGGTTCCGGCAACTTTCTACTTTTTACTTTCTACTTTTTACTGATATCTTACATCCCGATGAAATCCGAGAGTGATATCACCCGATTACTGCACAACTGGCAGAACGGAGATCAGGACGCACTGAATGAACTGATGCCGCTGGTCTATGACGAGCTGCGCCGGCTGGCTCGGGCGTATCTCCGCAAGCAGCCTCA
>CALBSU010000333.1 GCA_937967285.1 uncultured Acidobacteriota bacterium | reverse complement strand
GACTGAGCTTCGGTTACGGCCCGCCCGTCGATAAGCAGGAGGGGATCGCGTTGATCCGTAAGGCGTATGATCTCGGTGTGACCTTCTTCGATACGGCAGAGGTCTACGGTCCGTTCACGAACGAGGAGCTGGTCGGCGAAGCGCTCGCCCCGGTGCGAGATCAGGTGGTGATCGCCACCAAGTTCGGGTTTAAACTGGATCTCGAGACCGGGAAACAGGTGGGCCTTAACAGCCGGCCCGAGCATATCAGGGAGGTCGCCGAGGCTTCGCTCAAGCGGCTTCGGACGGATTTCATCGATCTGCTCTACCAGCACCGCGTCGATCCGGAGGTGCCGATCGAGGACGTGGCCGGAGCCGTCAAAGATCTGATCCGGGAAGGCAAAGTCAGGCACTTCGGGCTGTCAGAAGCCGGAGCGCAGACGATCCGGCGCGCGCATGCCGTCCAGCCTGTTGCCGCGGTGCAGAGCGAGTACTCTCTGTGGACGAGGAAGTATGAAACCGATGTCATCCCGACCTGCGAGGAGCTGGGGATCGGTTTCGTCCCGTTCAGCCCGCTTGGCAAGGGCTTTCTGACCGGAAAGATGAGCGAGCAAACGGAATTTGCCGACAACGATTTTCGCAGGATTCTGCCGCGCTTCACGCCGGAAGCCATGAAAGCCAATCAGGCGCTGGTCGACCTGCTCGCCCGGATCGCGGAAAGCAAAAAGGCCACGCCGGCACAGATCGCGCTGGCCTGGGTGCTGGCACAGAAACCGTGGATGGTTCCGATTCCGGGAACGACGAAGCAGCATCGCCTGGAGGAGAACCTCGGGGCGGTTGATGTCGAACTGACTCGCGGCGATCTGCATGAGATCGAGAGCGCGGCTGCTGAGATTACAGTTCACGGGGCCCGCTATCCCGAACATATCGAGCAATTGACAGGACTCTGAAAGGATACCGATGAAACATTTCGCATTTCTACTTCTGATCTTAATGATCAGCACCTCAGTCTTCGCGCAGGAGACTTTCGACTGGCCGCAGTGGCAGGGGCCGGATCGAAATGCGATCTCGAGGGAGCGGGGAATGCTTCAGACGTGGCCCGAAAACGGACCTCCGCTCGCGTGGAAGGCTAAGGGCATCGGCAGCGGCATGGGAGGCGTTGCCATCAGTAAAGGACGCATTTACACCTCCGGGGACGTTGGCGAAGCGTCCTGGGTTTTCGCGCTGAAAGAGGAAACCGGCGAGATCATCTGGAAGGCCAGGATCGGGCGCGGCGGCGAAGTCGGATCGTCTGTCACACCGCCCGGGCCGCGCGGAACTCCCACGGTTGACGGTGACAGGCTTTACATCATGAATCAGTTCGGAGAACTGGTCTGTTACACAACTGAAGGCAAGGAGGTCTGGCGCACGGATTTCGTGAAAGATTTCGGTGCTTCCGTGCCGACCTGGGGTTATGCCGAATCCGTGCTGGTGGATGGCAATAAGCTGATCTGTTCGCCCGGCGCTCCGAACGGCGCGCTTATGGCGCTCGACAAAATGACCGGCAAAGTGATCTGGCGGAGCGAAGTCCCTGCCCGCACTTCGCAGAACAGCAATCAGGGCGGGCGTGGCGGGCGCGGGTCTGAAGCGGGAGCAAGCTATGCATCGATCATTGCGATAGACTTCGAAGGAGTGCGCCAGTATGTGCAGTTCACCGCGGTGACGCTGGCCGGTTTTTCGGCGACTGATGGTAAGCTGCTCTGGCAGTACGATCCCGTGGCTGCCAGAATTACGTGCTCGACTCCGATCTACCACGACGGCCTGGTCTTCGGCTCCTCAGCTTACGATGGCGGCGGAGGCGCCGTCAGACTGAGCAAGGAAGCCGATGGCAGGATCAAGGCCACGGAAGTCTATTTCACCAACCATATGCGCAACCATCACGGCGGAATGATCGTCGTTGACGGCGCATTGTACGGCGCGGCGGGCGGTAACGAAGGCGGCTTTCTGGTTTGCCTCGACTTCAAGACCGGCCAGGTATTGTGGCGTGAACGCCAGGCGCCGAAAGGGTCTCTGCTGATGGCAGACGGGCGTCTTTACTTGCGCGCTGAGTCAGGCACGATGATCCTGATCGAACCGAACCGTGAGAAATATATAGAGCGCGGTCGCTTCGAGCAGCCGGATCGCACCCGTGAGCCTGCGTGGCCGCATCCGGTCATCGCCAACGGCAAACTATACATCCGTGATCAGGATCTTCTGCTCTGTTACGACGTGAAGAAAAAGTAGTTTGGGGAACGAGCGCTCAAATCCTCTCTCCCGTGTCACGGCAGTTACGGAGCTTTAAGACCAGAAAACAATGGAGCCAAACAATGGGTTTCACTAAAGCGATCGTTTCGAGAGTTCTTCTTTCATCTCTGTTAATCGTTCTGTCCACAGACCGGGCGATCCCTCAAACCAGTACGCGACAACCCGTAATCGGCGCGCGAGTCGTGAATGTCCTGCAAATTGACGGCCTGCTCTTCAAGGATCTCAACAAGAACGGCAGACTTGATGTATACGAGGACTGGCGACGTCCGATCGAGGACCGCGTCAATGACCTGGTCGCGCAAATGACCGTCGAGGAGAAAGCCGGGTTGATGGTCGGGCCGACATTGCCGATGGGGCCGGGCGGCAGCCCGAGTGAACAGCCGGGTTATGGATCGAATCCATTCAACCCGGGAGGACCGATCACATTGAATACGCCGGGTACAACAGATGCCCTGCTCAGGCGTCATATTCGTCAATTCATCAACCGCGAAAACGTCGCCCCCGGGACGATGGCGACCTGGCTGAACGCAGTGCAGCAGATTGCCGAGGGATCGCGTTTGGGCACGCCTGTACTTTTCGTCACGAACCCTCGCAATCATTACGGAGCGCGAGCCGCGTTCGGAATGATTGAAGCAGGCAATGCGTTCTCTCAGTGGCCGGGCACGCTGGGTCTGGCTGCAATGCGTGATTCAGCGTTGGTCGAAGAGTTCGGGCGTATTGCCGCGCAGGAATACGTTTCGGTCGGCATTCGTGGCGCGTACCATCCTACCGCCGATGTGGCGACCGAGCCGCGCTGGAATCGCTTTCGTGAAACGTTTGGCGAAGATGCGAAATTGACCGCAGAGATAATAACGGCGTTAGTACGCGGCTTTCAGGGGGAAAAGCTGGGGCCACACAGCGTTGCGCTGACGACCAAACATTTCCCCGGCGCCGGGCCGGCGGATGACGGGCTGGACGCGCATTTTGAGTACGGAAAAAATCAGGTCTACCCGGGCAAGAATCTCGAATACCATTTGATGCCATGGAAAGCGGCGATCGCAGCCGGGACGGCGATGATTATGCCGTATTACGCCGTCCCGAAAGGCCTGACGAGTGAAGACGTGGGTATGGCGTACAACAAGGAGATCATAACTGATCTGCTGCGAAACAAGCTGGGTTATGCGGGCGTTGTGAATTCCGACACCGGCATCTCGACCGGAATGCCCTGGGGCGTCGAATCCATGAGCGTCAAGGAGCGCTACAAGAAGGCCATCGAAGCCGGCGTGGATCGAATCGGCGGTGATGCCACGCCGGAATTGATAGTCGAACTGGTCAAAAGCGGCGGTCTCACCGAAGCTCGCATCGACGAATCAGCTCGCAGAATTTTACGCGTCTATTTTGGACTCGGCATTTTTGAGAATCCTTATGCCAACCCCGAAGAAGCCGAACGCACCATTCGCAAAAAAGAGTTCCAGGAGAAAGCCGACCTGGCGCAGCGCAAATCCATCGTGCTGCTGAAAAATGCCAAAGACATTCTGCCGCTGAAAAAAGGCGTTCGAATGTATGTTGAAGGTCTGGATCCTGCAGTTGCCGCGCAGTATGGTTATGTCTCAACCGATAACTCTGATGACGCGGACGTCTGCATCGTGAACGTGAGTGCAGCAACCAGTGGCAGACCCGGCGGTGGCCGTCCGGGTGCAGGTCGTGGCGGAGGCGGTCGCCCCGGCGGAGGCGGCGGCAGATTTGGCGGCGGGAATCAGCCGGTTGATCTGACATTGCCGGCTGCGAGACTTGCGCCCATTCGGGCGCTGATGCAGAAGAAGCCGACGATCATTGTGATGCAGTTCGACAGCCCGTATGTGATTCCCGAATTAGCCGGTGAATCTGCCGCGTTGCTGGCTACGTTTGGCGTAACTGATCAGGCGTTATTCGACGTTTTGACCGGCAAATTCAATCCGACGGGCAAACTGCCGTTTGAACTGCCTTCTTCAATGGAAGC
>CALBSU010000332.1 GCA_937967285.1 uncultured Acidobacteriota bacterium | reverse complement strand
GGATATTGATCTCTCCGTCGGCGTCGCGGATCTGGAGCGCGATGGTCGGGTCCGCATCTTTCCAGTCGATGGTGATCAGACCGAAGTTGTCCCCCCAGTTCATCGTTCCGACGCGATGTCGATTGGTTTCGTATGCCCGCCATTTATGGCTGGCGTTGTTCATTCCGCTGGCTGTCAGGTCGTAGACGGGATAACCGATCCCGCCGTCCATCATCGAGAGTTCGGCAAGGTGCCTGTCTCCGCTGATGAAGACCACGCCGTTGGCGCCTGTATCCCGGATCAGTCTGAAAAGCCTGTCACGCTCGCGCGGGAGGTTCATCCACTTCTCCCAGCCGTGGTCCTCTGCCACGACCTGAATGCTCGAGGCGATGATCCTCAGTTCAGCGGGCCGTCTGAGCTGCTCGCCGAGCCATCGCCACTGCTCCTCGCCGAGCACCGTCTTGTTCGGATCGTCGTCCGGAACATAACGCCCGACCATCGGATCATCCGGCGGTTTGGGTTTGAGCGCGCTGCGATGATAGCGCGTATCGAGCAGTATGAACTGGACGCGCCTTCCCTCCGGTCCGGCGATGATCGCATCGTAGACTCCCGCGCGCGACCGGCGCGGCGAATCGGCCGCAACGCCGAAGAAATCGAGGAAGACCTGCTGCGATTCGGCTCGTTTCGGGAACTCGGCGCCGCCGTCATTCAGTCCGTAGTCGTGATCGTCCCACGTCGCCAGGATCGGAGTTCTGCGGCTCAGCCGGCGGAAACCCGGGATCGAATCGAGCTGCGCGTATTTCGCTCTCATCTCGAGCATGTCCTCGCTGTCGCCGTAGATGTTGTCGCCGATGAAGAGAAAGACGTTCGGCCGGGTCTCGATGATCCGGTCCCAGATCGGCTGCGGCTGGTTCTCGACCGCACAGGAGCCGAACGCGATCCGGGAAACAGTCCGGCCTTCATTCAGAGCCGGGCGGCGCCTGATCTGCGCCTCTCCGGGCAGCGAAACAAGGACCAGGGATACCGACAGGATGGTCAGTGAAATCCATCGCTCGATCATTGATACCTTCCGTTGAAAAGTTTATTCGGAGAAATCTTCTGGTCAGATTTTGACCCGTCTCTGGACAATGATCAACGAAATTCCCGAGATGATCGCCAGACTGCCCGCGGCAATGGTCCAGGTGATCCGTTCGCCGAGCACGATCCACCCGATCAGCAGCGCGATCACCGGTATCACCAGCGAGATCAGCAGCGCTCTGGTAATCTCGATCTTCGTGATCATCCAGTAGTAGAGCATGAAAGCGACGGCCGAGCCGACCAGCGCCAGATATCCGAGCGAGACCAGCGCCATCGGCGTCCATCGCAGGCGGAACGGGTTGCCCTCGAGAGCCGCTCCCGCCAGCAGCAGCGGTATCGTTCCGAATGTCATCTGTCCGGCCGCCATGACCGTCGAATCTATCTTCTGACAGTTGGCCTTGACGAAGACATTGACGTAAGCCACGCAGATCGAACTGACCAGCAGGGCGATGCAGCCCTGCAGGGCCGCTTTCCCCTCGATCACCATCTGATCGGCGAAGATCAGGCCGACGCCTGAGATGCCGATCATGACGCCGGCCAGGCGCCGTGCTGTGATCCGCTCTCCCGGCAGGCGGAAGTGGGCGATGATCAGACCGAATGCCGGGATCGTCGCCTGCAGGACCGATGCGAGGCCGGAATTGATCCTCGTCTCGCCCCAGAAGATCAGCCCGTAATTGATCGCGATCGCGATCAGTCCCGTCCACGCCAGTCGCAGCCAGTCGAGCCTCGTCGACGGGAGCGGCCGCCGTCTGCCCGCGACGATCACCCACAGGATCGAGGATGCGATCAGAAAACGGATTCCGGCGAATGTGAACGGCGGCAGATCTCCGAGTCCGAGCTTGATGAAGATCCAGGTCGAGCCCCAGATCAGGCTCAGCAGTATCCAGACGATTATTGCTCTGTTCATTTTTTTTCGGCTTTGGATCGACGACAGTTGAGCTAAAATAAATCAGGCATTCTGCCAGGCAGTCCGCAAGTTTAATCCCGAATCCTGATCAGGCAAAATCCACCTGCCGGAAATCTTCCAGGCCGGTCAGGGCTCGGCAGGGCAGCTTGATTTTTCGTCGCTCACGGCCTACAAAGGACGGTCATCCCAACTGAG
>CALBSU010000331.1 GCA_937967285.1 uncultured Acidobacteriota bacterium | reverse complement strand
GGCTGCTGAACCGTTCCGGCGAGCACCTCCTTCTCGGTCAACTGCGGCGTGAAAACGGTATTGAAGACAACTCCGTCGGTGGTCGTCAGAGCCGCCGCCACTCCCTTGCCGTCGGACTTCGCTGAGAAGATTCCCGGAGATGCCCGTTCGATCTGTATCGTACCGTTTCGCGTCGTCCCGTCGGAGTTTGTGACTACTATGTTTGCCGTTCCGTCCAGCACATTCGGCGGAATCAGCATGTTGATCTGTCCCGTTGAGGTGAAGAAGAGACCGGCAGGGATCTGATTGACCGTTACGCTGACGCCTCCCAGACTGGTCGGGAGCGGCTGCGAGTTGGCGATATAGACCTGATTATTCTGGGTCACGAAGACGCCGAAAATAGCGACGATCGTGTCCGGCGCAAATGCGCGGTTCGGATCGCCGTTGAAGCTCGCGGCATTGACCACGGCAATCGACGTCTGGGCCGATGCGGATTCCTGAATCCCCCATAACGGCTTTCCGAAAAATGCTAGACTCGCCGCCGCGAAAACCAGCGCCGCAAACAGCGCCGGACGGACGAACCGGAGCCCATTCAATGCTTTATTTTTCATGCCTGTCTCCTGTAACGAATGAAAAACATCAGTGCGGAATCGACTGCTATTGAGCCGATCTATCAGAAATCTATCAACCTCAATGATTTTGTCAAGAGATTGAATCTTTGAGACTCGGATCAGTGTCAGGGGGTCTGAAAATTATACAGGAATGAGGCTGTAGTGGCTATCGGGTCGGAAAGAACACGTAAATAGAACCGCGCAATCGGCTGAGATCCCGGGCTCCGGGAACTCAGTCGACGGCGCGGCGAGAATGGCAGCCGATCAGACTGACGCCAGCGCTGCTGTCGGCGCATATAACTCGCGAACCAGATCGCATTCTGTGTTCATGAGCCTGCTCAACCGCATGTGGAGCGATTTGAGATGGTCGAGATCCCACCGGAATGAGGCGATCTCATCCGAGAGATCCAGGAACTCGACAGCATAGTCGTCGCGTTCACGCTGATACTTTGCCAGGGCAGTCGGATGGCCGTCGAGGACGGCCCTGGAGAGCAGTTCCGCGTCCCGCAGCGCGTCGGTCATGCCGTGAGCGGTGAGCGGGTCCTTGAAGCAGGCTGCATCTCCGACCAGCGCCCAGCCGTCGCCCCAGGACTGGCGGATGAAGCCGGGCCGCCCGGCAAAGGGGTAATAGCCGCCGACCCGTTCGGCTCGTGCGATCGAGGCGGCCAGATCCGGATCGACCTCCGCCAGAACTTCGCTGTAGAGCTTCTCGATCCGTTCGGGGCGATATCGATCCGGCGGCAT
>CALBSU010000330.1 GCA_937967285.1 uncultured Acidobacteriota bacterium | reverse complement strand
CCATGCTCGAAAAACGGCTCGGTTTCCACCTCAGCGGCGACGACATCTTCGTCAATCTCGTCGGCGGAATCTCGATCGACGAGCCGGCGGTCGATCTCGGCATCGTCGCCGCCGTCACCTCGAGCTTCAGAAATATCCCGATCAGCGAGCATACGATCGTCTTCGGCGAGGTCGGTCTCGCCGGCGAGGTCCGCGCCTCAGCTCACGCCGCCATCCGCCTCCGCGAAATCGCCCGCATGGGCTTCAAACGTGTCATCATGCCCCGGAACAACCTCTCGGGCCTCGACCAGGACGACCGCGTCGAAATCATCGGAGTCCGCTCAGTCACCGACGCCCTCGACGCGCTCTTCTGATGCACTTCACTTAAATCTCCTGTCATTTTGGCGCTTCAACGAAAAAATCAGCATATACGCTACAAGAAAAAATAAGGATTGTATGTTGTGATCAGGATATGATATTTTCAAACCGTATTTGGGGCCCTCACACCTCCTCCCAAATGGCCCGCCACATCTTAGCTGCATCTGCGGCATTGGGAGAGAACTATGCGAACTGCACACGACCGCACCTCACGAGCGGCCCGCAAGGGGTCTAATCTTAAGCACATCCGCACAACCATATCCTTATCAATATTGATCGCTTTGTTCGGTCTGGCGCTGGTCTATCCGGGCCAGGCGATGAAGGCGATGATCGGGATTGGCCCGGTCAGGCAGATGGCCGAGAAGGTCGGGAGCCTGGTGGAATCTGCCGGCAACCTGGCAACTCCGAAGCGCGCTAAGGTTGCAACGGCCGCGTCGATGGCCATGCCTCCATCGGTGATTACCGTCAACGACACATCGGGCGGGACTGGCGGACCGGGTTGCAAGCTGCGCGATGCGATCACGGCGGCCAATACCGACACGGCGACGGGCGGATGTCCTGCGGGCATTGCCGGACCGGACATTATCGAGCTTCCCAACAATGCGACGATCGCTTTGACCGAGGTTGACAATTACCGGGATGGAGCGAACGGATTGCCCGCGATCGACGGCACGATCACGATCAACGGAAACGGAACGATTATAGTACGCAGCTCTGCCGGCGGGACTCCGGCCTTCAGGATCTTTAATGTCCGGGTGGGTTCGATACTGTTTCTCAATGATGTCGAGATTCGCAATGGTTTGGCGCGGGGCGGCAACGGCGGCAACGGCGGCAACGATGACGGCAGCGGCGGCGGAGGAGGCGCCGGCCTCGGCGGAGCGGTTTTCAACTCCGGAACACTCAATGTCAGCCGGAGCACGCTGATCGGCAATTTCGCGACAGGCGGTAACGGCGGCAACGGTGGAACCAACACAACAGGCGGCGGCGACGGCGGCGGCGGCGGAGGCGGTATCTACGGCAATGGTGGAAACGCGGGCGGGGATGGCGGCGGCGGCGGCGGCGGGTGGGCCGGCAACGGCGGAACCAGCGGAGTCGCAGGCGGCGGCGGCGGCGGAACTCTGGCCAATGGTTCAAACTCCTCAGGCAACACCGGCGGAGCCGGCGGTAACGCCGGCGGCGGCAAGGGCGGTGACAATACTGGCGATAATCAGAATGCTGCGCGCAATGCTCAGAACGCCACGGCAGTAGGCGGCGGTGGAGGCGGCGGTGCAGACGAGGGCAGCGGCGGCAACGGCAACTCCGGCGGCGGCGGCGGTGGTTCGGGTATGAGCGCTGACGGTATTGGAGAATCCAGCGGAATCGGCGGCCAGACCGGCGGCGGCGGAGGAGGCGGCGGACAGGATGTAGCAGGTGGCGCAGGCGGAGTAGGCGGCGGCGGCGGCGGCGGCGATGCCTCGTCTGCGGCACCAGGCGGATTCGGTGGTGGCAATGGCGGCTACAGTACCAGCGGCAGGTCCGGCGGAGGCGGCGGCGCGGGAATGGGCGGAGCAATCTTCAACTCCTTCGGTACCCTCTCCGTCCTCAACAGCACGATCCACTTAAATACGGCCACGGGCGGCAGCGGCGGAACCGGCGGCGACACCGGGACGACAAATGACAACGGTCAGTCTGGGGCGGGGCTCGGCGGCGGCATCTTCGTCTTTGGTGGGTCGGCATTTATCAACAATGTGACTCTCGACACAAATGACGCCTCGACACACGGCGGCAGTCTCTATGTTTTCTCGAATATTTCGACCGCGACCCTCAATCTCAAGAATTCTATCCTCGACAATACGCCGGGCGGCAGAACGGATTGCCGCGTCAATACGGCAAGTCCTGGTGTTGTTAACCAGAACAACAATAACAATCTGGTCGATACCAACTCGACGGGCGGCAATGCCTGCCAGGGGGTGAGCCAAACCGGCGACTCGGGAGTCGGGTCGCTGAACTTTTATGGAGGTCTGACGCGGACGCAGGCGATCGACATGTCGGACACCAATGTCTACAACCAGGGCGGAACCGACTGCGAAGGGACCGATCAGCGAGGTATTCCTCGTCCGCAGGGAGCAGCCTGCGACATCGGAGCCTACGAGTTCCAGGAAGACGTAGCCTGCTCGACGGCTGATGCCGGCACAGATCAGACGATATGCAGCGGTACCGTTGCGACGCTCGGAGCGAATGCCCCGGTTATCGGAACCGGCGCATGGTCGGTGGTCTCAGGACCAGCGACGGCATTGTCCCAGTTCAGCAGTACTTCCAACAGAAACGCTACTTTCACGCCGGCGGGTGGACCCGGGACCTACACTCTGAGGTGGACGATTTCAGGTAACTGCAACCCATCGAGTCAGGATGACGTTGTGATCCTAGTCCGACCGTTGCCGGTAGTCGACCCGGTCCAGAATCTGACTGTCTGTGCCGGACAGACGGTGCCGAAAATCTCTTTGACGAGTACCAATTCACCGGGCGCCCTTATCCAATGGACGACATCTCCAGGGGTCACATCGATTGGAGCGGCTGGTGATAATGGTTTCACTGATGTGCCCTCCTTCACGGCAGTCAACAATACAAACGTGCCCGTGACTGTTACGTTCACTCTTCAGGGCAGGAACAGTATAAATAGCGTGGTCTGTTTTGGTCCGGCGTCTACATTCACGATCACGGTCAATCCGGTGCCTTCGGTCAATGCAGTACAGAGCAGTACGGTCTGCTCCGGAGCGAGTGTTCCCTCGATCGTCTTCACCGGTCCGGTGCAGGGAACGGTCTTTGAGTGGTCGCGGACGCCTGAATCGATCGGGCTGGGGCCGACAAGCGGAACGGGAAGTGTGCCTGCATTCACCGCGTCCAACAATGCGATCGGCCCGATTGAATCATCATTCACCGTGGTTCCGAAGTACACCAACAACGGAGTGACATGCAGTGGAACTCCGGTGCAGTTCACGATCACGGTCAATCCGAACCCGACGGTCAATGCTGTTCAGGACGTCACAGTCTGCGCCGGAGCGAACGTTCCGTCGATTGCCTTCAGCAGCCCGTTGGTGGGAGGTTCGGTGGCCTTCGAGTGGTCGCGAACCGGCGAGGCGATCGGGCTCGGCTCGACCAACGGGACCGGAAACGTGCCGGCGTTCACGGCGACCAACAGCACCGGCGGACCGCTCAGTTCGACCTTCACTGTTGTTGCGAAATACACCTACAACGGGGTGACGTGTACCGGGACGCCGATCCAGTTCAAGGTGACGGTCAACAAGGCGCCGGTAGTTACGCAGAACCCCGACGGAGTGAGCGTCACGGCCGGAGCGAACGTCAGCTTCACGGCCGCGGCGAGCGGCGCCTCGACGGTCAAGTGGCAGGTCGATTCGGGTTCAGGATTCACGGACATTCCGGGAGCGGACTCGACCACGCTGACGCTCAACAACGTGAGCATCGGGATGAGCGGTAACCTCTACCGCGCAGTCTTCAGCAACACGTGCGGCGACGCGACAACTACGGCTGCGCTGCTGGTGGTCAATCAGCTGATCGGGCCCGGAGCGTCCTATCCGGCGGTCTCCGAGGTCAACGATCAGAAGGCCGGCAGCGTGCTGATCTACAATCTGTACACATCGAACGCCAGTTCGCCGAACACGCAGAACACGCGGATCAGCATGACCAATATCGATCCGGCGAGGGACGTCTACCTGCATCTCTTCTTCGTGGACGGGGCGAGCTGTTCGGTGGCCGACAGCATCGTCTGCCTGACGGCGAACCAGACGACTAGCTTCATCGCGTCGGACTTCGATCCGGGTACGACCGGATATCTGGTGGCGGTGGCGATCGACGAGAAGGGCTGCCCGATCGATTTCAATTATCTGATCGGCGACGCCTACGTCAAACTGTCGAGCGGACACGCGGCGAACCTCGCGGCTGAGGCGGTATCGGCTCTGCCGGGAGTCAACCGGATCTGTGACGGCAGTTCGCCGACTGCTGATCTGAGGTTTGACGGAGTGGTCTACAACCGGCTGCCTCGCGTGCTGGCGGTGGACAATATCCCGTCGAGGGCCGACGGTAACGACACGCTGCTGGTGATCAACCGGATCGGCGGGTCGCTGGCGATCGGAGCCTCGGCGCTGAGCTCGATCTTCGGAATCATGTACGACGATGCCGAAGTGGGAGTCAGCTTCACGTTCAGCCCCGGAAGATGCCAGTTCATCTCGAGCATCACCAGCTCGTTCCCGAGGGTGACGCCGAGGTTCGACACGCTGGTGCCTGCCGGTAGAAGCGGGTGGATGAAGTTCTACTCGATCAACGACCAGGCGCTGCTCGGAGCGTCGATCAACTACAACGCGAATGCGGGAGCGGCGGCCGGAGCCTTCAACCAGGGCCACAACCTGCACAAGCTGACGTTGACGGGCGGAGCGAGCGTGACGATCCCGATCTTCCCCCCGAGCTGCTAGGGGATGATTAGACGCCAAGGCGCCAAGAGTGCCAAGATTTTTTATTGATATTATATCCAGCGTTCCAATAATTCGGCTATTGCCCAATGGTTGTAACCGCTGTTTAAATATCAATAAAAAATCTTGGCACTCTTGGCGCCTTGGCGTCAAAATTTCTTTGCGTCTGATCCCTGAAATTTCCGATTAAAAATTCGATTTTTATGTTTACATTCAGCGAAAACAAAAGATAATTGGATAGCGAACTCACATCAGACCCCCGCCTGGTAGCCCCTCGAGTCGTATCTTTTACATGCCGGCATTAACGAAAGAGCATTAGATCGACGCTTGTCATCCGGATTATTGGAGTAGTTGATGAGAAAAGGGCAGTCAGCAGAAGAAATCAGAAAACGCGACGAAGAGAAGAAGTCCGTCTCGAAGGGGCGGCGGGAATTTCTGGGTAAGGCCGGGGGGCTGACCGCGGCCACGATCGCGGCCGGGCTGGTCGGAGTGCCGGCAGAAACCGTCGAGGCATCGAATGAGGCCGCCACGGTCTCAAGCGGTTCCGATCGGGCGGAGAAGGCTTACAACATCCGCGTTCAGGCGGCGCTCAATCAGAAAGCGGCGCCCTCACCCGAGCACATCGACAACGGCGACGAGCAGCGGTACGCCAACCGGATAGCCAGTTTCAGCAAGGGAATGGCGCACAACCAGCTCGGCGAGGCCGATCCCAACTCATACAACGCGCTGCTGACGGCGATCCAGTCGCAGGATCCGGACGATTTCGAGCGGATACCGATGGGCGGGCAGGTCCGTTTCAAGAATCCTCAGGCGGGTCTGACGTTCGAGATGCAGGGGCCCGATCCGGGGCATATGTTCATGCCGCCGCCGCCGACGTTCTCTTCGGCAGAGGAGGCGGCTGAGATCGCCGAGAACTACTGGATGGCGATCTGCCGGGACGTGAATTTCCTGGATTACGACTCGCATCCGCTGACCCGGCTGGCGGCGGCGGATCTTTCGAGGTTCTCCGATTTTCGCGGGCCGAAGGAGCGCAACACGCTGAGCCGGTCGGGATTCGGCGCTGCCGGCTCTGCCGTGCGGGAGGGGGTATCCGGCGGAGTACGGACCGATCTCGTCAGAACTTCAAGGGCGGGCGAGCAGGATCTGACCGTGAGCGCACCCTTGCGGCGCGAGTTCGGCGGCGGGGTCAATACATCGACGCTCTTTCGCGGCCTGACGCCGGACGATCTGACCGGGCCGTTCATCTCGCAGTTTCTATGGCTCGATATCGGATTCGGAACCCAGACCATCAGCCAGAGGATGCGGACTCCGATTCCGGGTGACGATTACCTGACAAGTTACGGCGACTGGCTGACAGCGCAGAACAGCCTGGGCGATCTGAACATCCCGAATCGCTTCGATATTGTCCGTCGTTACATTCGCAACGGACGCGACCTCGGCGAATGGGTCCACATCGACGTGCTCTTTCAGGCTTATTTCAACGCCACGCTGATCCTGCTCGGGCTCAATGCACCGGTTGACGAGAACAATCCGTACATCAATTCGCGGACTCAGTACCCGTTCGGGACATTCGGACCGACGCATATCCAGTCGCTGGTCTGCACGGTGGCGCTCAATGCATTGCGGAGCGTCTGGTACCAGAAATGGTTCGTCCATCGCCGGTTGCGGCCCGAGGAGTTCGGCGGGCGCATCCACAATCACATCACGCGGGCGGCCGAGTATCAGATCAATCAGGAGATCTTCAGTTCGCCGGCGCTCGAGGAAGTCTACCGGCGCAACGGAACCTACCTGCTGCCGCAGGCCTTCCCCGAAGGCTGCCCGACCCATCCGGCATACGGCGCGGGTCACGCGACGGTCGCCGGCGCCTGCGTGACCGTGCTCAAGGCGTGGTTCGACGAATCCTGGATCATCCCCAATCCGATGGTTCCGACGGCCGACGGCCTGTCGCTGGTTCCGTGGCGGGGTGAGGCGCTGACCGTCGGCGGCGAATTGAACAAGCTCGCCTCGAATGTCGCCCTCGGCCGCAACATCGCCGGAGTCCACTGGCGTTCGGACGCGACCGAATCGCTCAAGCTCGGCGAGGAGATCGCGATCAGCCTCCTCCGCGACCAGAAAGCCTGCTACAACGAGAACTTCGCGGGCTTCACGCTGACCAGGTTCGACGGCACGAAGATTGTTATCTGATTAATCATTTTGAATTAATGTGGTAAAACTTGTCTCCCTGCTGTTTCAGAAAACAAGAGGATAGAGGCAAGTCATTTCATGAGTTTCAATAAAACCTTCCGGACAGTTCTGTTTCTCGTCTCCCTGAGCATAATCCCCGTATCGGCACAGGATCCGGGTTCTCCGCAGCCGCTTCAGACGGCGGCTCCGTCGGCTGTCGGGATGTCTCCGACTCACCTGGCCAATCTCGATACGATCATCGAAGCCGAGATCGCTAAAAAGCAGTTGCCGGGCGCGGTGGTGGTGGTCGGCCGTCAGGGCCGGATCGTCTGGCGACGGGCGTACGGCAATCGCGCGCTCGAACCGGCTCCGGAACCGATGATGACCGATACGATCTTCGATCTGGCCTCGCTGACGAAGGTTGTCGCGACCTCGACATCGGTCATGATTCTGGTCGATCGCGGGCTGGTCAGGATGGGAGATCCCGTCTGGCGCTACATTCCAGAGTTCGGCGAGATGGGCAAGAAGGGGATCACGGTCGAGCATCTGCTGACTCACCGGTCGGGACTGCTGCCGGACAATGAGGTAAAGGATTACGAGCAGGGTCCGGAGAAGGCGATGGAGAACATCTGGCGGCTGGCTCCGCTGGCCGAAGCCGGGGCCCGGTTCATCTACTCCGACGTCAATTTCATAGTTCTGGCTGAGCTGGTCAGGAGGGTGACCGGCAAGCCGGTCGACGAGTTCGCCCGCGAGAACGTCTTCGCTCCGCTGGGGATGAAGGACACGGGCTTCAACCCACTCAAGCTGCTGGGCGAAGGCGTCAAGTCGCGCGTAGCTCCGACAGAGAAGCGTGGCGGGGGGACGACCGTCGAGAGCACGGGCGAGAAGGGCAACGGGCAGGAACGCTGGATGCGCGGCGAAGTGCACGATCCGCGGGCTTATCTGCTGGGCGGAGTCGCGGGCCACGCCGGACTATTTTCGACGGCCGACGATCTGGCCATCTACTGCCAGATGATGCTCAACCGCGGTTCGTATCAGGGCGCGCGGGTGCTCAGCCCGCTGGCGGTCAGCCGGATGACCGAGGCGCGGACATCGGCGGGCAACGCCGTCGACGGTCAGGCGCGCGGCATCGGCTGGGATATCTTTACGGGGTTTTCGTCCAATCGCGGAGATCTGTTTCCGGTAGGCAGTTACGGTCACACGGGGTTCACCGGCACCTCGCTCTGGATCGATCCTTCGAGCGAGACTTTCGTCGTCTTCCTGAGCAATCGCGTGCATCCGAAACTCGATCCGAAGACGCCGGCCGACGTCGGTTCGCTGCGGGGCAGAGTTGCATCGGTTGTCGCGGCGTCG
Organism: uncultured Acidobacteriota bacterium; assembly: GCA_937967285.1. Classification (GTDB taxonomy): domain Bacteria; phylum Acidobacteriota; class Blastocatellia; order RBC074; family RBC074; genus JADJXM01. The sequence goes on along the minus strand of CALBSU010000330.1, from coordinate 3,800 downwards.
ATCGTCGAGCCGCCTTTCGCCGACGGAGGCCAGGCGATTCCGCGCGGGCCGGCGCCTGCGATTGCTTCGGGGCCGGTGCCGGCGAAGAGGCAGATGCTGCAGGCTCTCAACGGCATCGACGTGCTGGTCCGCGACGGATTCAAACAGCTTCAGGGACGACGGATCGGACTGATCACCAACCATACCGGCCGCGACCGGGAAGGGAACTCGACGATCGATCTGCTCCACAAGGCTCAGGGAGTCACGCTGGTCGCTCTGTTTTCGCCTGAGCATGGCATCCGCGGAGCGCTCGACCAGGAGAAGATCGACAATACAAAGGACGAGAAGACGGGGCTGCCGGTCTTCAGCCTCTACGGCGAAACCCGCAGGCCGAACGCTGAAATGCTCAAGGGTATCGACACGCTCGTCTTCGACATTCAGGATATCGGCGCGCGCTTCTACACATACATCTCGACGATGGGACTGGCGATGGAGGAGTCGGCGAAAAATAAGATCCGCTTCGTCGTGCTCGACCGCGTCAATCCGATCAACGGCGATGACGTCGAGGGGCCGGTGGCTGATGGAGACAAGTTGTCCTTCATCGCGCACCATCAGATTCCGGTACGGCACGGGATGACGGTCGGCGAACTGGCGCGTTTGTTCAATACCGAGCGCGGAATTAATGCCGATCTGCAGGTGGTTCGGGTCGAAGACTGGAAGCGGTCGAGCTGGCTGGACGAGACCGGCTTGACGTGGGTCAACCCTTCGCCCAACATGCGGAGCCTGACCGAGGCGACGCTCTATCCGGGCGTCTGCCTGCTCGAGCCGACCAACGTTTCGGTCGGCCGCGGCACGGGCACTCCGTTCGAACTGCTCGGCGCACCGTGGATCGACGGTCGCAAACTTGCCGCGGCGCTCAACGACGCGAATCTTCCGGGCGTCAGGTTCGTCCCCGTCAGGTACACTCCCAATGCGAGCGTTCACAAGGACGTCGAATGCGGCGGAGTAAATGTCATTATCACGGATCGCGATCGATTCGAGCCGGTGCTGACCGGACTGGAGATCGCCGCGCAAATTCAGAAGCTCTTTCCGAAGGACTTCTCCGCTGAGAGATTCAATCGCCTGCTGGTCAATCAGAAGGTCTTCGATGCCTTCAGGCAGGGAGCCGACTCCCGCGCCATGCGGCAGGTCTACGCGGAAGAACTGAACGCCTTCAGGGCGATCAGGAGGAAGTACCTGTTGTATTGAGGATTCGCCGGCGGGGGGGGCCGGCGTACCGATATGAAACGAGGCACGGGAATCATAGTCTGCTATCTGCTGCTGCTGCTGACGGCGCTTCTGCCGGCGCAGAAGACCGCCGCGCCGGTCGTCAGCCTCTCTCTGCCTCAACCTTTTTCAAACCTGATTACGCCGGTATCGACTCCGACGCCGGAGCCTTCGTACGGTTTCGAGTCCCGCGCCCTGTGGGTGGTGCGTCATACACTGACATCGCCTGAGGCCGTGCGTGAGCTGGTTGCACGCACCAAGGAGAACGGATTTACGGATCTGGTGGTTCAGATTCGCGGGCGGGGCGATGCGTGGTACGCGTCCAACCTTGAACCTCGCGCCGAGGAGCTGGGAACTCAGCCCGGACAGTTCGATCCTCTGGCGCAGGTGATCGATCAGGCCCATCTGGTCGGCATCAGGGTTCACGCGTGGATCAACATGTATCTCGTCGCGAACCTCGATCCCCTGCCGAGAAACAGAGGGCACCTGATCTACCGTCATCCGGAATGGATCATGGTTCCGAAGGCGATATCGAAGGAGCTCTACGGCACGGATCCCGCCGACCCCGGCTACCTGTCGCAAATCGTCGAGCATTCAAAACAGCAGCGAACCGAACTTGAAGGCCTCTACACCTCGCCGGCGCACCCACAGGTAAAGGACAATATCTTCGAGATCTGGATGGATGTGGCTCGGAACTACGAAGTCGACGGGCTGCATTTCGACTACGTCCGTTACCCGAACCCGCAGTTCGATTACAGTCGTGTCTCACTCGACCGGTTCCGGGCCATGATCGAGAAGGATCTCGATACTGAAAACAGGGACTTCCTGGCGAAGGAGTTCGAGAAAGATCCGCTCATCTACGCTACGTCTTTCCCTGAGAAATATGCACAGTTTCAGCGAGACCAGGTGACTGATCTGGTCGGAAGGATCTACAAGGGCGTCAAGCGTATCAGATCGAACGCGCTCGTCTCGGCGGCGGTCTTCGCCAACGAGACTGAGGCGTCTCGATCGCGCTATCAGGACTGGAAGCTGTGGCTCAGTCGCGGCTGGCTCGACATCCTCTGTCCGATGGCTTACACCACTGAGACCGAGTCATTCCGGCGCCAGATCAGCTCTGCTATCGCCAACTCTGCGGGCAGGCGAGTCTGGGGAGGCATCGGCGCATGGCGCCAGACGGCCGACCAGACGATCGAAAAGATCAATGTGGCGCGCGAGCTCGGCGCCCAGGGGTTTATTCTTTTTTCCTACGACAGCTCCATCCAGGCCTCGCCGCTCAATCCCCAGGCGGACTACCTCAAACGCGTCCACGAGGCGCTCAAAAGCGGATCTCAGCAAATTCGGAGTCAGTAAGCGAATGAAATTAACCGGCCTGATCAGGATATTCCAGACAATCATCTTTATTGTTTTCGTTTCAATTCAGGTGAGCGCTCAATCCGCTGCCGAGATTGCGAAAAAGAACGGGCCGGCGGTAGTGCTGATCGAGACGCTGGGCGAGCGCGGCGAGGTGACGGGGCAGGGAAGCGGATTCATCGTCACGCCTGCCGGAGCGATCATCAGCAATCTGCACGTCATCCGTGGAGCGACGAAGATCCGCGTCAAGCTGCCCGGCGGCGACATGTGGCTGACCGACAGGATTATCGCGATCGACGAAGTGCGCGATATCGCGATCATCAGGATCGACGGTTTCAATCTGCCGGTGGTCGAGCTGGGAGATTCTGACAGGACCGAGACGGGAGAGCCGATCGTCGCCATCAGCAGCCCTGAGGGGCTTGCCAACTCGCTCTCGACGGGGATCATCAGCGGCGTGCGCAGGCTTGAGACTCACCGCGTCTTTCAGATCACCGCGCCGATCAGCGACGGCAGCAGCGGCGGGGCGGTCTTCGATTCCAAAGGGAAAGTCATCGGCATCATCACCGGGCTGATGAAGAGCGGTCAGAACATCAATTTCGCTCTGCCGATCAATTACGCAAGGGGAATGATCGGCGATGAGGTGCGATTGACGCTGGCTCAGCTTCAGCCGTCGAGACCCGCGGCGCCCGGCCGCATCGAATCGACGGACGATCCGCCGGCCTCCGAACCCAGGATCGATAACGCGGTCGATTACGTCTCTCGCGGGAAACTCGGGCTGTCGGCTCAGGAACCGATGTTCCTCAGACCGGATCAGGCGCTCGCATTCTTCTACAGGCTGGTCGAGGGGATCGGGCTTTACACCGCGCGTGACGTCGTCGATCTGGCTCGAACTGCCGCCGTGATCAGGGAGAACGAGACCGATGCCGGGTTCGATTACTCGATCAAATTCCTCAGCTTTTACAGCGGCCTCAGGATAAGCTTCGCCAGACCTGAGGAGCTGCTCAACCGCGTCGAACTGCTGGTCAACTGGTCGCTCGAGGATGTCAGGAATACGCTGGGCGACAAATACAAGAAGAAGCGGGTCGATGGACAGACGGTGCTCGATTTCGGACGCCTGCCGACTGGTCTTCAACTGGTTGCCGTGACTGACGCGAACGGCAATATCCGTGCGGTCCGCTACACGCGGTGGCGGTGAGCTTCATCGA
>CALBSU010000329.1 GCA_937967285.1 uncultured Acidobacteriota bacterium | reverse complement strand
ACATACTTGACGAACTCGCCGAAGAAGCAAGACTGTCTGCGGCAAGGCACCTCTCGACCAGCGAGGAGACCGTCCGGCTCTGCGCCCGGCTCCGATCAGCCGGAATAGAGGCTTTCCCGCTCAAGGGAGCGGCGCTGATCGCCGGCGGTTATTACCCCGAAGCCGGATTGCGACAGACTTCCGATATCGATCTTCTGGTGGATCCAGACCGCATCGGCGAAGCGCATGAACTTCTGACCGGACAGGGGTATCGGCCGCTCCCCGGCCGGAGGGATCTCCGCCCCCGACAGCGACTGGCCAATGAGATGAACCATCTCTGGCCGCTGCGCTCTCCCGCCGGCACGATCATCGAACTGCATCATCGCGCCTTTCATCTCAGCCGCCGTGAAATCGACCTGGATTTTCGGCAGATATCCGCCCGGGCTGTCTCACGCACAACCGAATCCGGCGTCACCATCGGACTGCCGTCGCCTCAGGACCTGGCGCTTCACCTGATCCATCATACGATGATCGACCTGCAGAGCACTGAACTCGCCCTGCGCACCATTGCTGATCTGCATGCCATCCGCCGGCTTCACCCCGCAATGACTGAGGATCTGAGGAAACTCGCAGTGAAATTCTCCTGCGAATCGATCGTCGAATGCGCCTTGAAATTGACAGACCTGCTGGCCGAAGGAACTGTCGATGAGATTCGGAAAGCTGAAAACGATCGCTCGCTCGGAACACTGCTGAGAATGCTGGTCTCAGCCGATCACTCCGTCCTGGCCGAGTCCTCGCGCCTGTTCGAATACCTGGACCTGAGCCGGCGGCCGTTTCAAAAAGTCGGAAACCTGGCGGCGCTGGTCTTCACCAGACCGGAGCATATGGAGCAGCTCTACGGCAGACCGCCGCTCGGACTGAGATCTCTTCAATACCTGATCCGCCCGTTCGATCTGATCCGCAGATTTCCGTGGCGGGGGCTCAAACCATCTTCTCTGCTCCGCGTCAGGAGATTGAGGAGGCTGGCGAGAAATGAATTGAAAGGCCGGCGCCCGGAAGAAAGAGAAGCAACTTAAAGATTGCTTCCTGACCAACTCACTTTTTAAACAGGAAGTTGAGGCTCGCATAATCAAGCTAATCAGGGAATTTCTGATAATGACTCGCCAGAAGTTGACTCAACATTACCAGCCGTTGTAAAAATTGTTCTCTCAGCACCGCCACCCCGAAGTGGGCATTCATTTGCTCCGCAATCAGTGTTCATCATCACTGGAACACACAATATAATAATAGTATTCACCCCAAAGGTGAATAAAATTGACTCGCACGAAAACTGTGGATATCATATTCAGGACGGGCAAGCTGGAGAAAGAGTGCAATGACTCGAAGCTCTCCAGGAAAAAGCACGGAAAGGAGCGATCGGATCGGCTCCGGCGACGCCTGGACGAATTGCGCGTGGCCAATAATTTGGAGGAGATGCGCACACTGCCGCAAGCGCGGGCCCACGAACTGGTCGGTGATCGCGCAGGACAAATTTCATTGGATTTGGATCACCCATATAGACTGATTATCGAACCCGCGCACGATCCGGTACCCGTAAAAGAGGATGGCGGCCTGGATTGGCAAAATATCACGGCGATAAGAGTACTCGAAATCGCCGACACGCATTGATGAACAGCATGAACCAGATTCAAAATCAGTACAGTCCGGATTACGTTACTCCACCGGGCGAAACGTTAAGCGAAACACTGGAAGCCCTCGGTCTGTCACAGTCCGATCTGGCCGAACGCACCGGTCGTCCGAAGAAAACGATCAACGAAATTATCAAAGGCAAAGCCGCGATTACGCCTGCAACGGCGTTGCAACTGGAGCGGGTGCTTGGCGTTCCGGCCAGTTTCTGGAATCAACGGGAATATCAGTATCGAGAATTTCTGGCGCGAGAGGAAGAAAAAGAGCGCCTGCGAGAACAGGTCGATTGGCTCAACCGGGTACCAGTCAAGAGTCTGATTCGGCTTGGCTGGATCGAAGCGAGTAAAGATAAGGTGACGCTGTTGCAGCACACCCTGAATTTTTTCGGGGTTGCCACGCCTCAGCAATGGGACGAAATGTGGAGAGAGTCTCAACCGGCGTTCCGGAAATCCCGCTCTTTCAAAAGCGATCCCGGCGCCGTGGCGGCCTGGCTGCGCAAGGGAGAGATTGATGCCCAGCGTATCAATTGCGCCCCGTACAATGAAGCGAAATTCAAAGAGGCCCTGCGGCACATCCGAGGGCTGACAGTAACCGCGCCGGATTTATTTGAGCGTGAACTGGTACGAGTGTGCTCTTCGGCCGGCGTCGCGGTAGTTTTTGTACCGGAATTGCCGGGAACGCGTGTGTCTGGCGCGACTCGATGGCTGACGCCGAACAAAGCCCTGATTCAACTGAGCCTGCGTTACAAGACTGATGACCATTTGTGGTTTACGTTCTTTCACGAAGCCGGGCATATCCTTCTGCACGGCAAGACCAGGCTTTTTCTCGAAGACGACAGCGATCATGATGGACAGGAAGATGAGGCCAATCGCTTTTCAGCCGATCTGCTGATCCCGGAACATGATCTCCGCCGTTTCATGGCTCAGGGGAATCGCAGCATGGAAGCTGTCAAATGCTTTGCCGGGGAGATCGGACTGGCGCCGGGAATCGTAGTCGGCAGGCTTCAGCACGAAGGGTTTCTGCCAAGAAGCCATGGAAACGGATTGAAGATCCGTCTTGAATGGTCCGGCAAGTAGTACTTCAGGAATGGGATTACGACTTCGGCTGCCCGTTCGAGGTGACGACGGCGTTCTGCGCCGTCTGCTGCTGGTGCTTCTTGAGCAGTTCGATGCCGTAGCGGATGGGGACGCCGAAGTTGGTCGTCGCCTGAGAATTGAGAAAGATGGCCTGATTGATGCCGATCACCTTGCCGTTGGCGCCGAAGACCGGCCCGCCGGACCCGCCCTCGTCGGTGCGGGCATCATAGACCAGTTGCGGAGAGACGTCGCTGATATGCCCCTGAGTGGACTGCGGCCGGATCTTCGACGATGAGGCCAGTTCGTTCAGCTGAAGCCGGTACGGCAGGTTGCCCCAGCGGCGGAAGGATGAGCCGCTGCCCTCGAAGACTCTCGCCTGAAGTCCTTCCAGTCCGGCCGGATATCCGATCAGAACAACCGCCTGCCCCCTGACGATGTTATCCGTGTTGTCGTCGAGCGGCAGAACCGGCATCTCGAGCTCTCCCTGATCGAACGCGCAGAGCGCAACGTCCTGATCCTCGAGCAGCTCTACCGCGCGCAGATCGAAGGGCTTCTTCGCATCAGGAAAATAGGCCAGCAACTGCTTGAGGCGCGGCCTGAACCCTCGCATTCTGATCAGACTCGCCAGATCGTCGCCCTCCCAGGCCTGTACCACGTGCCGGTTCGTCAGAATCAGCCCCTTGTCGACCAGAAAACCAGTTCCGGTGAATTCGATCTCGTAGGCCCGCCCAGTGCCCGAAGCGCTCAGATTGATCGTCCCGTCCGGACCGATCGGATTGTCGCTGCTCCCCGACTCCTTGAATCGCACTTCCCGTCCGGCCCGCGGATCGAGAAAGGTGTATGTGCCGTAGATCAGGCAGACGCCGTTACCGTAGTTGTTGACGACCTTTTCAGGCAGCGAGATTGAGCTGCGAAGGAATGCCGCTTCCTCGCGGGCAAGCTTGAGCTCCGAACGCATCTGGTCGATCTCGCCCCGGGTCTCGCCCATCGTGTTCTTGAGTTCGGTGATCGCGCGATTGTTTCGCCGCCCTTCGAGAAAACTCGCGGTGTTGAAGTAGATAATGGTCAGCAGGATCAGAGCGGCCACGCCGATCGCGGTATAGAGAACGCGCTTCGGAATCTCGGCTACAAGTTCCCGCAGAAGCTGCTTGACGAAGACTATCGCAACGTCCGTCCGGGGAATCCCCCGTCGTCGTCGGGCGACATTGAGCGTCGCATCTCCCAGCCGCTGATCCGGCAGCGCCGATCCGGTGCGCGTGGCCTCCGCCAGGCTGACCGAATCAGTCAGTGAAAAGACCCTGATTCTGACTCCGGTCGCGCCGAAATAGAACGTATCGCCGTCCTGAATGGGATCGCCGATTGCAACCGACTCGCCGTCGCGGGTCACTCCCGCCATGGGATTGATGGTCGCAATCCTGTATCCGCCCTCCTTCAGCCGCAAGGTGAGAATCACTTCGTCATGCGGCAGGTCGTAGCCTTCATCGCTGAACCAGAGATCGCAGTCCGTCGCCGTCCCGACCGTCAGAACTTCCTGATGAAATATTCTTGTTTCCGGCTGCGCCACGCCGGCAAGGCGGATGACAATCCCGTTGGTCATTCAGAATCACTACTCCCTTGTTATTGCTCCTGGGGAAGATACACAACAATACCATATAATTACGCTTTGCCAAGTACCAATTTTGTTCGGAGTTCCGCGTTTACGCGGGTTGTGCATTCGTCAGAAAAATACTGGAGGGTAAATGCCACCTGTTAAATATATTCTTATTTCGGCAATACTGATGTCAGCAATTTTGACTGATCGATCGGCGACGCAACCCGGGAGAAAGATATTGGTCGCCCATCGCGGAGCCTCTGCCTACGCTCCTGAGCACACCCTCGAGGCGTATCGACTGGCCCTCGCGCAGGGAGCGGATTTCGTCGAGCAGGATCTGCAGATCACAAAGGACGGCCAACTCGTCTGCCTGCACGACCTGACGCTCGAACGAACGACGGATGTCGAGCAGGTCTTCCCCGACCGTTTCAGGGAGGATGTCAGCGAGGATCAGACTCCGGGAAGCCGGCCTTCAAGGCACTGGTACGTCTCGGACTTCACTCTGGCTGAGATCAAAAGCCTGGACGCGGGATCGTGGTTCGATCCGAAATTCAAAGGGGCTAAAATCCCGACCTGGCAGGAGGCGATCGACCTGATCCGCGGAAAGGCGGGTTTGTACCCTGAAACCAAGGGACCGGAAGTTTACGGGAAACGCGGCTTCGACATGGAGAAACTGGTCCTCGACCAGCTCAAACGAAACCGGTTGGATAAACCAGGTTCCGACCGGAAGACGCCCGTCATCATCCAGTCGTTCAGCCCGGCCAGCCTGCAGAAGATGCGTTATGAGTTGAAAACGAAATTGCCGCTCATCCTGTTGATATCGAGCGACCCGCAGAAGAAATGGCTGACCGAGACCGGGATGAAACAGGCCGCCAGATTCGCCTCCGGCATCGGCCCGAACAAAAACCTCATCCTGCGGAATCCCGATATCGTCAAACTGGCGCACGATGCCGGATTGAGCGTCACTCCGTACACGTTCAGATCGGCAAATACCGGGAGATTCAGCGACGTCCGCGAGGAGATGCGCCATTTCCTGTACGAACTCGGAGTCGACGCGCTCTTCACCGACAATCCCGACCAGTTCCCGAGGGAGAAGT
>CALBSU010000328.1 GCA_937967285.1 uncultured Acidobacteriota bacterium | reverse complement strand
GTCAGATCCTGCACCGAATTGACGGCCGATCCCCCGACGTGAGTGATCACATCGCCTGCCTTGAGTCCCGCCGCTTCGGCCTTTCCGCCCTCGGTGATCTTTGAGACAAGCAGGCCGTTGGTGACGGTGAAGTAGTTCATCAACTGTCCGGTGAGCGGCTGCGTCTCAAGTCCGTAGAGGACGCGAATCCGGATCTCGGGCGGGGCCGGCCGGGTGACGGCTCCGACGAAGACCCGCATCATCCCGACGCGTGATTCGAAGCTCGATCGGTTGGGATCGTCCTGAGGCATGGTCTTGAGCTCATCTTCCATGCTCTCGAGCCGACGGGCGAATGCTATCAACTGCTGTTCCGGCTCAGTCGCCGGCGCGGGGATGAGCGTTGCCCTGAAGACCTTGTATTCATTGCCGCGTTTGACCTGCAGCGTGATCCGGCTGTCGGCCGGGATCTGCCTGATGATCGACGCCAGTTGCGCGTAGGTCTGGACCCGGCGATCGTTGATCGCAAGCAGGATGTCGCGGGCCTGCATGCCCGCCTTGTCGGCGGGGCTGTCGGGAGCAACCGCGGTGATCCGCACTCCGAGGTCGGCGGTCGACGGCCTGCTGGTCGCCGTCGGCAGCGACGGAGCGGCATCCATGCCGGTCGCGCCGAGCCATCCGTGAGCGATGCTGCGATTGACTGAAGTTATCGTCGAGACGATCTCCTTCACCCTCGAGATCGGATAGACCAGATGCGGACCCTTGCTGCCGGTATCGTAGATGGCGATACCGAATACCGAATTGTCTTTTTCGAGGATCAGGCTGCAGTCCTGGACCGGAGTCAGTTCCGGTTTGATCAGGTGATAGATCTGGTTATCGGGATTGTACCTGAAGTCGCGGACCGCCTTGACGATCTGCCCCTGATAGAAGTTGCGTCTCGGACTGCCGAGAGTGATGCCCGACTGCATGCTCTGACCCTGGTTGGGATGGAATCCGTAGAGCCTGACCAGCAGCCGCGCCGGAAGTCTGGCATGGTCCGAAAAGCGCGCGGTTTTGAGGGTGACTCCGTCGACCTTGAGGACGGAGAGACCGGTCACCGTATCCATGCCGATAAAGCGAGCTGAAGTCGGACGTGTGTCGATCGCCCTGACCGTCACGTCGATCGGCGGACGGCTCGGCGTGACATCGATCAGCCGTGTTACCACGTGACCCTCACCGTCCAGAACAAGACCGAGCGTGATCCGCTTGCGCTGCATCGAGGGCAGCGGCTCGCCGTCCAGTGTCATGATGTTCTCTTCGCCGCCGAACTGCTGCGTCAGGTCGATCGTCTGGGTGACCCAGACCCAGCCGACAGGCTCAGACTGTCGGAGCGTGATCGTGGGAAGCTGGTCTGTTACGGGCGGCTGTTTTCCGGGCGGGGAATTCGGGGTGCGCCGTCTGGTTTGTCCCGGCGCAATCATGAAAAGAGCCAGTATCCATAACGAAATCAACAGGATACGTGGTATGGCTGGAAAGTGCATCCGAATCAAGTCAGTCATCAAAGGACTAAGGCCGCAGGGGGAAAAGCTTCCTGCGGCCTTGTTCTGTTGCGGTTCAGGTCGATTCAGATCGACGGAACGTAAGATGCGTTCCGGGCCAGATTGGCGGCCGGGGCTTCGGCGCCGATCAGCGTCGTTCTCGACGAGGCCGCGATCACCTGACCGCGCTCACGATTGTAAACCCGCAGAGTCTCGCCGCCGGTTTCTACCGGATTGAGGCGCTTCGCTTCCACCGGAACACTTGCCCGCGTAGCGCTGACGGTCCGGCGAATCTCCTCCGTGCGAACCGGGGAACTCTTCTCAACCGTAACCGCTGTCTCGATCGGCGCCGTCCGAACCGGCGCGGTGCTCACCTGAGCGATATTTTCAGCCGGCGCGACGATCTCATCCTTGCGGTCGATGAAGACCGTGGTCAGCGTCACCGCAAGGGCCAGCGTCGCAACGGTTGTCGCAGCCTGCCCCCACGAGAAGGATCTCGACCAGAGCGCTTCGAGACCCGCCAGGATCCCGCGCGGCTCAGCCTTCTCCCGCGCGATTCGGGCCCGCAGCCGGAAATCGAAATCCGACGGCGCTTCAACCCGCGGCTGCGCGCTCAAAAGCGATAACAGGGCAGTGGTCTGATCGGCATAACGACTGCAATCAGCGCATCCGTTCAGATGCGACTTCGCATCGGCGCCCAGGGGCGACCGCTTCGACATCGTATCGATTGCAACTCGAATGTCTCGACAATTCATAGTATTTTTCTCCACCGTTTCGGGGGCTTGCTCCCCCGCCTGATTGATTAACGGTACATCAGATGATTGCTTCAGATCAGGTCCTTCAGCTTCTCCTTGAGAAGATTTCGGGCCCGATTGATTCGCGATTTGACCGTCCCGACCGGAAGGCCGAGAACATCCGAGATCTCCTCGTAGCTCTTCTCTTCCAGATCGCACAGCACCAGAGGCGCCCGGTACTTGTCCGGCAGACTGGCAATGGCCTTCGCCACGGCCTGCCGCCTCTCGTCGCTGATCATCGCATCGTCGGCCGCAACCTGATGCTGATCCGGAAGATCGACCTCGATCTCATCGCTGTCCTTGTCTGAAAAGAACGTCGGCAACGGAATCAGTCTGCGTCTCTTTCGCTGCCTTAACTCACTGATCGCCAGATTATGTGCGATCCGATATATATAAGTAGAAAAGTTATAAGTCGCCTGGTAGCGTTCGACATTCATGTAGACTCTCACGAATGTCTCCTGGGCCAGATCGACCGCCCTGTCGTAATCGTCCAGCAGGCGATAGACATAGTTGGTGATCTGGTTACGGTACCTGCGAACAATCTCCTGAAAAGCCGCCTCGTCGCCCGATCTGGTGGCCGCCAGCAGGGAGTGGTCGTCCATCTCCTCTACGGGCTCCTCTACGGGGCCGGGTAACTGTTCGAAGCCTTCGGGCTGCTCTTCCTTCGCTTTCGCCGGGACTATCTTGTCGAGTTCAGCTTCTTTCAAACCGGCGTTCAGCGTCCTGTTCGTCATCTCGGGATTGCCGGGCCGCATACCGCTCTCATCCAGCGACCCAGGGCCATCTCCGGGGATTTCATCTCGTCTGTCGTCAGGAGGCCTTCTTCGAGGCTCTTTACGGTCATCCGTCGCGCTACCGTCATGATCGGCTGCTCCATCAGGATGATTTTTCAGAAGATCTGTTTGAGGATCGTCCATCTGCTTTCGCTCTCGACAGATGAGGTGTCGTTCCGGCGGTTGTTTCGGGGCATCGCCGACCTGCGAGCGATCAAAGAACAATCTCAAGTCCTTCCACGCCCGGTTACTCAAATGGTTCCATTAATTTACACGTTTTTTGCCATTTTCCCGGTGTATTAATCTTTACCACACATTAATTTACCTTCTCGCCGGCGTCGATTCGGGAATTTGCCGTGTAATTTTTCCACGGCTGCCGGCTCGATGTATCATTCTTCCACGGATTCGGCTGCTCAGGCCACTCGGAAGAGATAAGTGACAGAAATATTATAACTCCGGCGGTGAGTAAGGTTGCGCTTTTTTCAGCGGCTTCTATAATTGTGAAAGAATTATCAAAACTCTTTTAACTGAGTCGCGAGCGAAGTGCCGAGGTATGGAAGCGATGCGGCGAGGTTTTTGGGGGAAAAAACAGCAGGAGGTCATATGAGCTTAGAGATAGGAGAAGTTGCTCCGGATTTCGAGCTGAAGAGTCACCTTGGCGGGACTGTCAAGCTGTCGGATTTCCGTGGGGCGAAGAACATATTCATAGCGTTCTATCCGCTGGATTGGACGCCTGTCTGAACGGTGCAGATGCCGTCCTACGAAGCGGATTTGAGTCGCTTCGGGGACGCGGATACCCAGGTTCTGGGTATTTCAGTCGATTCGATACCGAGCCATGTTGCCTGGGCGAAGAGCCTGGGCGGGATCACCTACCCGTTACTCTCCGATTTCGAACCCAAAGGAGCTGTTGCCAAAGCGTTTGGTGCCTATCGCGATGCCGATGGGATCACTGAACGGGCCCTTTTTGTATTGGATAAGGAAGGCAAGGTCGTCTACAAGGACATCCATGACATCAGCCAGCAGCCGGACAATGAAGTAATACACGACGTGCTGCGGAAGTTGTCGTAGTCGGAACGTGCCGGGCGGATATTCCGTCCGGCACGCCTTCTGAATGGGGGATTTATGATTTCACGCAAATGCGTTCCCTTCACGCCGCTCGACAGGGAGCTGTCGAAGTGCAGCGTGGCGCTGGTGACGGCGGCAGGGGTGCATCAGCGGGACCAGGAGCCGTTCAATATCGCCGATGAGCTTGGAGACCTGACTTATCGGGCGATCCGCGGTGACATCCAGGCGTCGGAGTTGATGGTCACGCATCATCATTACGATCATACGGATGCGGACAGGGACATCAACGTGGTCTTTCCGATCGATGCGTTGAGGGCGCTGGCCGCGGAGGGAGTGATCGGAGAGGTGGCGCGGGAGCATGTCGGATACATGGGATACACCATGCAGCTCAAGCTGATGTACGAGCAGACGGCCCCTGCGATCGCGGAGTACGTCGACCGGACGGCCAAGGCCGATATCGTGATTCTGACCGGGGGCTGACCGAACGTCTGCCACCGGACGGTCGTCGCGGTACAGAGAGAGATCGAGATGAGGGGGATTCCGACGGTGCTGATCACGGTCAGTCCGGAGGTTTCGAGGCAGATGCGGCCGCCGAGGGCGATCTGTCCGAGGGACTTCAAGGTCGGGAATTCGCTGGGGCTCCCCGGCCAGACGGAGATCCACAGAAAGGTTCTGCTCGACGCCATCATGCAGTTGACGGGCCCGGCACGGCCGGGCGAGGTGGTCGAGATCGAATATCCTTAGTAAAAGTAGAAAGTAGAAAGTAGAAAGTAGAAAGAAAAAAGATTCGTTCTGAAAAGTCATTAAATTTGCAACCACGCAATACACAAAAGCGTGTCGCACTTTCTCCTTTCTCCTTTCTCCTTTCTCCTTTCTCCTTTCTCCTTTCTCCTTTCTACTTTCTACTTTCTACTTTCTACTTTCTTTTGCCTTTTCAGCCGAGGCATCGGATAATCCAGCCGCTTTAATTACACATCGACTGGCGGGACACCGCCGACACAGAACACAAACAGCAACAGATTTGGAGGAAAAGTATGAATCAACGCAGGCTTTTCATCGCCAGCTGTCTGGCTCTCGTCGTGACGGCAATGATCTTTGCCTTGCGAGGCAACGTCGAGGACCTGGTGCTTGCGGATCCGGGGGTGATGGGGTACTTCGATCCCGCGCAGCCCAAGGCTGATTACGCGTGGTTGTCGACGATGGCATTCTTCGGATTTGCCGGATCGATCCTGATCGCATCGCCGATGCTGGATGCTCTGGGGATGAGGAATCTGCTCTATCTGGCATTCGGGCTGCATATTGTGGGGGTGATCGGATTCATCGCCGCGCCGGGATATCAGATCATGTACATTTCGATGTTGCTGGCCGGATTCGGCAACGGGCTGGTCGAGGCGGTGATCAACCCGTTGATTGCGACGATGTATCCGGAGGAGAAGACGCATAAGCTGAACGTGCTGCATGCGTGGTGGCCGGGAGGCCTGATCATCGGCGGCCTGCTCGGATTCTTCATGAAGAAGATGGGTTTCGGCTGGCAGATCCAGATGGGGATCATTCTGATCCCGGTGATCATTTACGGGATACTGATCTTCGGGCAGAAGTTCCCTCTGACCGAGCGCGCGGCGGCGAAGATCTCGACGGGCGAGATGCTCAAGACGGCGCTCAATCCGGCGTTTCTGCTGCTGCTCTTCTGCATGATGATCACGGCGTCGATCGAGCTGGCTCCGGGCCAGATGGTCGATTCGGTGCTCAACAAGCTGGCCGGGATGAGCGGGATCCTGATCCTCGTCTACGGTTCGGCGCTGATGTTCGTGCTCAGGTATTTCGCGGGGCCGATCGCGCACCGGATCTCGCCGATCGGGATGATGGCGGCGTCGGTGCTGATCGCCTCGATCGGTCTCTACCTGCTCTCGAACGTGAGCACGCCGACGATGGCCTACATGGCGGCGACGGTCTTCTATGTCGGAGTCTGTTTCATGTGGCCGACGATGCTCGGGATCACCTCGGAGAGGTTCCCGCACGGCGGCGCCTTCACGATGGGTCTGATGGGATTTGCCGGTCAGTTCGCGCTCGGCGTGGTGATCTTCAACATGGGCAGGATCCGCGACCAGTACGGTGACGCGCCGTCGTTCCGGTATGTCGCGATGATGGCCGTCGTCCCGTTCGTGGTCTTCGTGATCTGGTGGATCCGCGACTACATGCGCGGCGGTTACAAGGCCGTCAAACTGTCGGAGTCCTGATGGTCATTCATCCACGAAGGGACACGAAGGGGGATCGAAGATCGTGCCGATCGGCGGGACTCCTCTTCGTGAATTCTTCGTGTCGCTTCGTGGATGGAAATGTCTAGCCGCCGATGATGCCGGCCATGCCGCAGTTGAGGCAGCGGTAGAGGGTTCCGGCGCGTTCCGGGAAGACCTGGACGGTGGCCGGGCCGCAGACGTGATGGGCGTTGACCTCGAACAGGCTGTAGTACTGATCATCTGTGATGTTCGACAGCGCGTCGAAGATCGACTGTTCAGCCATCGTATTGCGGTCCACCGCGTTGAAGAAATCCTGTTCGTACTCCGAATAATCGCTGCTCATAATCCTCCTTGTGTTCCGAGAGGCCCCGAGAGGCCATGATTTCGGCCCGCTTCAGTAATCGCCGCGCCTGAATTTATACTATCTTTCCAGTGACATAAAAAGGTGAAGGAGAGAAAGCCGGTGGTCATACAGGTATTTTCGGATTATGCCTGCCCGTACAGTTATCTTGCCTGGCAGGTGATCGACAGGGTCGAGGCAGAGGTGGTCTGGAGGGCGGCGGCACGGATCGACGGCAGATGGCGTGACGACATTCTGCCGCTGGCCGGGCGCCTTGGAGTTACGATCGAACAGCCGGTCGCGGCGCCGGACACGCGCAAGGCTCATGAGGCGGCGGCGTGGGCCAGGACGCGCGGCGCGTTCGACGGTTTTCATCGGCGTCTGTTCGAGGCCCATTTCCGCGAGGGGCTCGACATCGGCGACGTGGAGGTCCTCGGAGACATCGCGTGGAAGACGGGCCTCAACCGGAGCGAGCTGAAGGATGTTCTCGAAC
>CALBSU010000327.1 GCA_937967285.1 uncultured Acidobacteriota bacterium | reverse complement strand
TTATGGCATTCGGCGCAGATCGGAGCGCGCAGGATGCGACGATGCCTGAGCGTCGCGTTCGTATTGGTATGGACCTGATGGCAGTTTATGCAGGTGATCGATTCATCTCCGTTGACGACGACATCGCGTACGTTGCGCCAGACGTGGCGATCGCCCGGGTTGAGATTCGGATCATCGGCCTTTGAGAAATCGACCTCGAAGTCCTGGAAAAGGTTATCGCCGGGGATGAAAGTGTTCGGATAAGGCAGACCGGTGGACTTCGACTTCCCGCCTCTCAGATGGCACTGGGCGCAGAGCGACGTGATCACCTGCGCCTCTTTTCGTCTCTTCTTCGAGAGGATCATGAGCGTCGTGTCCTTGGTGTGTCCGAGGTCGACATCTCCATGGCACGAGTAGCAGTCGAGCGCATAGGCGTTGAAGGTCATGCTCTTCTGATCGACCGCCGTGGTGTGGCATCCGGCGCAGTTCTTCTCGAATTTGCCCGAGACCCACTGCGGATTCTCGATGCCGTGCCAGCTTTCGATCTTGCCCTCGGCCCCGGTCACCGCGCGCGCGCTCAGCACGTCGAACTTGCCGTAACCAGACTTCCTCAGAAATCCGATATGCTTCCGGGCGCCGATCAGGAACTCGATCCCGCTTTCGACCTTCGCAAGCGCGGGCTGCGATTTGAGAATCTCGTCCCAGCCGGCCTGCAGCTTTCGATCGCGGATCGTCCGGGTATGCGAGTTCTCCTGCCAGGTCGGGCCGACGTCGCCGCGATGGCAGAAGAGACATTCGTCGCCCTGGACGTATGGCGGGATCTCCTGCCCGACGTGATTTCCGCCCCAGGACTTCGGATCGAGTTTTTTCTGCGGTTCCTGCCCGCTCGTCGGTGCAAGCGGTTCGATCAGAAATACCCCGAGCAGGAATGAAGAGAGAATCGCGATCTTTATGGCTTTCGACATCGGTTGAGACATCCTGGTTTCAGCAAGCTGAGTCGTTACGATCGGATTTGAGATCCCCGGTGATGACGATCTCACCCGGTTTCACTTCAAGTTCTACCGCGTCGCCGTAAGTGATCTCCGCAATTCGCGGAGCGATCACTTCGACGATCGACGGGTTCTGAAAGTGGCGCTCCTTCGTCTCGGGGTGAGGATAATAGATCCAGCCGTCGTAACGCTCTCCGCGAAAGCTGATCCGGCATCGCGAGAACGAGAAGTGTTCGGGAGGATGAGCGTCGGTCCAGTTGACGTCGCGGAATGTGAATTCCGGGCTCGAAGGATGCATCGTCGCGGGCGCGATCGAGATATTGAGCGTCCCGCGATGGTATCCCGTCAGGTCGAGTCCGCGCTCGATGAAGTACGGGATCTGCATCTCGATCGTCCCGGTCGCGTAGTGCTCGGAGCCGCGCGAAGCGACCTGATGCCCTTCGACGATAATCCCGGAGACTGTCTTCCATGCATCGTTCATCGACGATCAGAAACCTCTGCTCAGGTCCTCGTTGAGCGAATTGAGGAAAGCGACCAGCGGCGGAATCTGCGACTTCGTGATTCTGATCTCGGGAAGCAGCTGGTCCGCCTGCCTGACCCTGCCCGCGCGCGCCATCTCGCTCAGTTCGATAAACTCTCCGAGCACCTGTTCGAGCGTGTTGAGAGATCCGTTGTGAAGATAAGGGTACGAATAGGCCAGGTTCCTCAGCGTCGGCGTCTTGAATGTGCCGATCATCCGGCGCAGAAAATCCCTCTCGCTCTCGCCCTTCCCGCGCAGCGGCGACGATCGGGGATCGACGAAATTCCAGTATCCAAGGTCGGCATCGAGCGGCTTGTGGCGTGACGGAGTCTCGCGCAGACGGGCCACCGGCCGCGTGCCGGAGTCCGGGACCTCGAGCTGAGCGAATTCGCCGTCGCCGTGAATATCGTCGTACTCGCGCTGAGCGATCCCCAGATTGTGAAAGGTCATGTCGGTGAAGACCGGCGGCGCATGGCATGCCACACAGCTCCCGCCCGATCCGCCCGAGGTATTGAAGATCTTCAATCCTTCGAGTTCGCTCCGACCGAAGCCGTCGATCAGTTTGAGAGCGCCGCCCGATTCGAGCGCGGCCACGGATGCGTTGAGCCTCGAGCCGAAGGCGGCGGCAGTCTCACCCGCCCCGGGCTCGACCGGCAGCCGGTTGAGCGCGACGAACCGATCGTAGGGGCTGTCGCGACGGGACTTGAGGGTTCGCATGTAGGCGGCTACGGCCCTCGCCAGCAGATCGATCCTCTGCCGCCGGTCGATCCCCGCGAGATCGACATCGAATGCCGCCCTGAACTGGTCGCGATAGGAGTTCTTCTTCTCTTCGAGCAGAATCCGGCTGGCGTTCTCGAATGCCTCGTCCTCCTCGCCGGGCAGCCAGCCCATGGTCCGGCCCGAGATCGTGCCGCGAACGAGGTCTTCGAGCGATCCGAACTCGCCGTCGTGATGGAGCCTCGGCATGAGATCGACATCGAGCAGAGTCGGCGAGTTCCTCAGCCCAAGCCGGCGCGGATCCTGCGAGCGTGAGGAGACCCAGCTCTTGTTGAAGAAATCGGTGAAGGACCGCAGCCCCTGAGGATCTTCATTGTAGAGATGGCAGTTGCTGCAACTGGCCGGCAGGTCGCCCCTGGTGGTCGAAAACCGTGTGTCCCTGAAGAGCCTCTCGCCCAGCCGGACCACTGCCTCCGTATCGCGCGAGGCGAATGTCTCTTCGTCCGCAACGATCAGCGCCACCGCCGATAACGCCACGCAGATTGCCAGTGTGATTCTTCTGAGCATGCGAGAAGATTGAGCCTTGGCCGGAAAATACTGAACAAATGTAACGGCTCAGCATGGGTTAAAGTTTCCAGTTGCCAGTTTCCAGTCTTGTTTAACTCGGTGCTGTAATACCGGAATTTGAACTTACAAGCAGACACTGATTTCTTGCTATCAACTGGAAACTGGAAACTGGCAGTAACTGCTCAGCCCCTTTAGCGGGACATTCTCACATCAAGCCCGCGGAGCGGGCGTCAG
>CALBSU010000326.1 GCA_937967285.1 uncultured Acidobacteriota bacterium | reverse complement strand
GGAATACGCCGTTACCGGTCGGAGGAGCGGGCGCGCGATTTCTTCTATGCCTGGCGCGACTGCATCGAAAAGTACGCGCTGGGAGAGAAGGTATCGTTCGTGCTGATCGCCGGGGATTTCTTCGATGCGCGGAAGGTGGAGCCGCAGGCGATGAATCACGCGATGTACTGCCTGACCAGGCTCCGCGACGCGGGGATCCCTGTGGTGGCGATCGAGGGCAACCACGACTGCCACGAGAGCGGCAACAGTTTCAGCTGGTTGAGGAGCCTCTCGCAGTGGGGATACCTGAACCTGCTCGAGCCGGTACATGACGAGAGCGGCGTCAGCCTGCGTCCGTGGGACGAGAAGGGCCGCAAGGGTTCATTCATCGATATCGGCGGGGTGAGGATCTTCGGTTCGATCTGGTACGGATCGACCGTGACGCGCGCACTGCCCGGGCTGGTCGAGGAGGTGCGCCGCAACCACGACGAGCGGCTCTTCAATATCATGATGCTGCACACAGACGTCGAGGGGCAGCTCAACCGGCCGATCCCGGCGCTGCCCGTCGCCAGCCTGGAAGAGCTGAAGTCGCACATCGACTACCTCGCGCTGGGACACACTCACAAGAATTTCGAGATCGACGGGTGGGTCTACAATCCGGGCTCGCTCGAAGCCTGCAGCGTGGACGAGTTCGCCAATGTCCGCGGCGCGTATCTGGTGGAGCTCGACGGCGGGAACCGCCACCGCGCTGAACTGAGGCGGGATTATCATCAGCGCCCGGTGATCAGGCTGGGCTTCGATGTCAGCGGCCGGGGAACACCCGAAGAGCTGCATGACTCGCTGTTCGACCAGTTGCGCAGCGAGCTGACGCCGCACGATCCGGACCGGACGGACGCTCCGGCGCCGGTGATCGAACTGTCTCTGCGCGGTCATCTGGGATTCAAGAACGCCCTGCTCGAGATCAACCGGCTGCGGGACGAGATCCGCACCGAATTCAGGCCGCTGCTGGCGCTGATCAGAAACCAGACGGTCCCGGTCGAATATGCGGTGGCCGCCGGAATCTCGGATCACGTCCCGCGCTCCGAGCGCGAGCGCCGCGTCATCGAGGACCTGATCGCCCGCGACAGCCGGTTCGGCGAGCAGGCCTCGGACCTCGCCGGACTGATCCTTGAAACCAAGCGCCTGGCCGTCGCCGGGGAGGACCCCGAGCGACTGGCCGACCTGATCGAGTCCCGCTTTCCCGCCGCCCGCCCCTCGCTGTAATTTATCGGCCGGAACGATCATTCCACTGGCATTTTCAATCGACATGAATGAAAATGGCTGACCGCCCCGGAAGAGCAGACAGGGCCGGACAGAACTGCAAACTGTTCACCCTTTCTACTTTTAACTTTCTACTTTCTACTTTTTACTGTCTTCGGTTCGATGAAAACCATCCTGATCATAGCCGCCGTGATATTGCTGCTGCAGAGCCTGCTGGCGCTGCTGGCGGGAGTTCGTTTCGCGCGGTATGTCGGGCGGTGGCGGACGATGAGGCAGAACCGGTATCAGCCCAAGGCGATGGTGATCGTTCCCTGCAAGGGGCTCGATCATGAGTTCGAGGAGAACATCCGGGCGCTGCTGGTGCAGGAATATCGCGAATACGAAGTGATCTTCGTGACCGAGAGCGAGCGGGATCCGGCCCACGGAGTGATCTCGAAACTGATCAAACAGGCCCGGCGATCCGCGTGGATGATCACGGCCGGCGAGGCGAAGGACCGCGGCCAGAAGGTGCATAACCTGCTGGCGGCGCTGGAGATGCTCGGAACGATCGATCGTCGGGCCGAGATTCTGGTCTTCGCGGATTCGGATGCCCGGCCCGGCCGTCAATGGCTGGCTGAGCTGGTGGCGCCTCTCGGCGACAAGCGCATCGGGGCGACGACCGGTTTCAGGTGGTTCATCCCCGAGAGCGGGATCTCGCGTCCGGGGAGATGGCTCGCATCGAGACTTTTGTCGGTCTGGAACGCCAGCGCACTGACACTGCTTGGAGAGAAATCCGGACTGGCGTGGGGCGGAAGCACCGCCATCAGACGCGAGAACTTCGAAAAACTCGACATCCGGCGGCGCTGGCAGGGAGCCCTGAGCGACGACTACGCCCTGACCGCCGCTGTCCGCGAAGCGGGACAGAAGATCAGGTTCGTACCGCTCTGCCTGGTTCCCTCGCACGTCGACATCGGTCTGGGAGATCTGCTCGAATTCACGACCCGCCAGATCAGGATCACGCGCGTCTATTCGCAGGGAGTATGGAAGTTCGCCTTCCTGACCCACGGATTCTACAATCTGGTCTTCTGGGGCGGCCTGATCGCCGCGTCGATCGGCGGCTTCGTCGGAAGCCTGCCGGCCCTGCTGACGGCGATCTTTCTTCTCGGATCGGCCTCCGGCGTTCTGCGAGTCATCCAGGCCATGCGCATGCTCCCGGATCATCGCCGGCACATCGGCCGTCAGGTTTGGGCCCATGCGCTGCTCGGCCCGCTGGCTTCTCTGCTCTATCTCTATAATTTCGCAGCGTCCGCCATGACACGCCGGATCACCTGGCGCGGGATCAGTTACGAGATGATCTCACCCTCAAAAACGGTCATCCTGAAGCGGCCCAGACCGAGGTCCTCGACCGACCAGACCAGCCGCTCGGGAGCCCTCAAAAAAGACTCGGTCCGCTCCACCACGCGCAAGTAGCCGCCGGCCCTCCGGATCCGTTTATTTCCTTTTATTTCCTTGACTTGGACCTGCCGATAATCGACAATTTCAGGACGAAGACTCGTTCAATAGACACCACACCGGGCCGGGGGCCCGGGCTGGGATAGATAGAAATGTAGTGGTGCATTTCCCTTTGAAGCCCGATGCGGAAGCGGTGCATTGATTGTAATGCGTCCGGGGGCTGTCGAAAGGTGGAAGATTTATGAAGAAAGTAGCCAATCTGCTGATGGCCGGGTGCATTATCGGCCTGATCGCCATTGCGCCGGGGACGGATGAGAGGATCCACGGTCCGTTGATCGTGGAGGCATCCAATTCTCTGGCCTTCATCGCCGGAACCGTCAAGGACGACAAGGGCGTGCCCGTGGCGGGCGCGCTTGTCGCGCTGCTCGAGCCGCAGCCTCGCGGCAAGGAGGTGACGAGCGTCAGGACGGACTCATTCGGAAAGTTTTCGGCCGGAGTCGTGCCGGGCGTCTACCGTCTGCGGGCGACCGCCGAAGGATTCTCCTCCCTGCTGACGCGAGTTCGCCTCGAACGTCCGGTCAGGATGAATTTCGATTTCGCGCTCAAGCGGACCGACACTCTGGTTCAGAAACGCGGCGACAGCAAGGATTATCGATGGATCGCCCGGAGCGTTCCGCGCCATGCGATGAACCTCAAAGAGTCCGAGATCGAGCCGGAACCCGCGATCGATCTGCCGGCGCCGCCTGAGGAGAAGTCGAGGGGCCTGATCACGCTGCCGATCCACTCATTTCACGGGACGGCGCAGTTCGTGGCCGCCGGTTCGAGCGGACCCGCTCCCGCGCCCCAATTCTTCGGCACGAGCTTCGCGCTCTCGGGAATGATCGGAGATTCGGTCGAGATGGCGGTGATCGGACAGCGCGGCGTGGGGAACATGGCGCCGCAGCGCCTCTCTGCCATCGCCACCGTCAGGCCTTCCAGCAATCACCAGGTCACGGCGACAGTCGGATACGGTCAGATGACTCTGATGAGGAAGGGCGAACCGTCGCTCGAGATGCCGTGGACGGACGCGGGCGGAGCCAATCCGCTCGATTCGGGAATCAATGCCGCCGGCCGGACGCTCAACGCTGACGGCGGACAGGGTCTGGCGATCAACCAGTTGTCGGTTTCGACGATCGCTTCATGGCAGGTCATCCAGCCTCTGCTGGTCATTTACGGTTTCGACTATTCGAGCTTCATGGGTTCGGCCAGCAGCCGGCGCGACAGCATCCTGCCGAGGTTCGCGGTCCAGTACGCGCCGACCGGAAGGACGCGGATCAACGCGGCCGTCACTCCGGGCAACGCCACAGAGCTTCGCTCGGTCGAGAGCTTCAGGACTGAAAACCTGCAGGCGAACTTCGAGACATCGATGCCCGAGATCGCCTTCAACGGCTCCCCGGTGCTCGATCGCAGCCGCCGCTTCGAAACCGGCGTCGGCCGTCTCTTCGGCGACGGCACCACGAGCCTCGACGCTTCGGCCTTCTACGATCTGATCTCGGGACACGGAGTCGGGCTGCTGGCGCTGCCGCTCGAAGCGTCGCCGATCACACAGGCGACATTTCAGCAGGTGGCCAGCCGCGTCACGGCGATGAACGGAGCCGCCCGCGGCGTCCGTGTCATGTTCAGGAAACAGATCAGCGATCACGTTTCGGCCTCGGCCGGCTACAGTTTCGGACGCGGAACTCATCTCAACAGCCGTCCGATCGAGACGCTCTCGCCGGCGGAGCTTTTCAGGGGCGGCTTCTTCCAGGTCGCGACCGGGAAGCTCGACCTCGATTTCTCAGAGGAATCGGGAACCAGGATCTCGACGGTGATCAGGCTTTCGCCGTCGGCGGTCGTCTTCGCCATCGACCCGTTCGCGGGTCAGATGAGCGTCTATGATCCGAATATCAATATTTATGTGACGCAGGATCTGCCGAGTTTCGGACTGCCGGTCCGCTGGCAGGCGATCGTCGATGTCCGCAATCTGCTGGATCAGAGCATCGGCGTCGAGGAAGGAAACCTGCAGTTGATAGCGGCCAGGACCCGCAGGACCGTGCGGGGCGGACTGGCCTTCCGCTGGTAAATCGGCGGGATCGATCTCAGGAGAGAATTGATAACTCAGGCGGGAACAACCAGGGTCACGACGCGCACCGTCCTGCTGCTCTTCATCGCATTTCTGGCGATGGCGGGCGGCGGGTTCAATCTGCGCGACCGCCTGACGCAGAAGCCGGTGCCGACCGACGGCGCGGTCTGGAGGGACGACGGAAAACTGGGCGTGGTCGCCGAGGCGGTCGAACCGGGCAGCCCGGCGTCGCTGGCCGACATCCGAAAGGGCGATATTCTGATCGGCATCAGCACGACCGGCAGCGAGCCGTTCGATGAGATCGTCGAAGCCCGTCACGTTCAGATCTATCTCGATCAGGTCAAGGACAATGTTCAGCAGGGGCTGCCGGTGACGCTCAGCTACTGGATCGAGCGGCGCAACGACACTGGAGACGTGACGATCCGTGAAGGGATCGCAGACATCGATCAGTTGGCGACGCGCGATACGAGCCGCCTGAGAGGCCTTTATTTCGTCCTGATCGGACTGATCTATCTCGGGATCGGAATCTACGTTCTCTTCAAACAGGGCAATGCGCCTTACGTCGCGCACTTCTTCGTGATCTGCCTGCTGGCGTTCGTGGTCCACGCCTACAGTGCAACCGAGGAACTGAGGACTCAGTTCGACAAGGCGATCGATCTGACAGACACGCTGGCGCTGCTCGCCCTGGCGCCGGCCTTCATCCATTTCGCGGCCATCTATCCGGCGCGGTACCATCTCTTCTCGCGTCGCCGCTGGATGTCGTCGGTGCTCTACGTTCCCTCGATCCTGCTGGGCCTGGCGGAGATCTGGCTCCGGTTCGAGAGCCTGCGGAGCGTGATCGAGGTATCGACCGTCAACATCCGCGCTCTGCTTTCGAAGACTGAACTGCTGATCTTCACGCTGTCGCTGCTGATCAGCTTCGGCCTGCTGATCAGAACATTCCTCAGGTCGCGCTCATCGATGGTCCGCCAGCAGTTGAAGTGGGTCATCTGGGGGCTCGGATTCGCGTCGATAGCCTTCGCGATCTTCTATGCGCCGTCCTATCTCGTAACCGGGCAGATCTCGCGGCTGCTCGAAGCGATGGCCTTTGCGCCGCTGGTTCTGATTCCGCTGACGCTCGGCTATTCGATCGTCAAGTACAGGCTGATGGATGTCGATGTGGTGATGCGGCGTTCGTTCGCCTACATCATCGCGACGCTCTCGGTGGCGGTCGTCTTCGGATCGGTCATGGCCGCGAGCTACGAATTCCTGCGGCCGCTGGTGACGCAGGAGGCGACGGTTCTGATCGCGGCGATCACGATGTCTGCGCTGGCGATGCTCTTCGCGCCGGTCAAGAACTGGGTCCAGCAGCGGATCGACCGGATGTTCTACGGCGAAAAGTACGATTACCGCGTCACGCTTCAGGACTTCGGCCGGACGCTCTCATCGACCACAGAGCTGCCGGTGCTGCTCGACAGCCTGATGCGAAGACTGAAGGAGGTTCTTTCGGTCGAGAAACTGGCGATCTTCATCGAGGACAAGACTGCGGAGTCCGGCTACAGGCTGGCGCGGATCGAGGGGGCGGACCCGAGGATCGAACTGCCGGTCGACTTTCTGAAGATCCTACGGACAAGGAGCGGCTCGACGGGCATTCTGCGGGTCGAGAACCTCGAATCGGACGACGCGCCGGCTGAGGACGAACTGCCGGTCAATTCATATCGCCATTTCAGCTATTACGTTCCGTGCGCCGTCCGTTCGAGGGTGGCGTCGATCCTGGCGCTCGGCCGAACTAACGACGGCGCGCTGCTCTCCTCTGAGGATACGGATCTGCTGAGAGCGATCTCCGGTTACGTGGCCGTGGCGATCGAGAACGCGCTGCTGCTCGAGGAGCAGGCCCAGCGCGCCGAGGAGCTGGCGAGACTCAAGGACTTCAACGAAAACATCATCGAATCGATCAACGTCGGCGTCATGGTGATCAACCTCCACGGGAGGGTCACCAACTGGAACGGCGCGCTCGAGGATATCTACGGGCTGCGGCGCGAGGAGGCCATCGGCCACCGGATCACCGAGGTCTTTCAGGCGGAGATGCTGCGCGCGCTGCGCGGGCTGATGGAGCGATCGGAGCTGCTCTCGGGAGAGCCGATCAACGTCTACAAATTCCGTGCGCGGTCGAACGACGGGCGCGAGCTGACGCTCAACATTTCCCTGGCCGCGCTGCAGAGCAAGACCGGCGAGTTCGAGGGAACGCTGATCGCGATAGAGGACGTGACCGAAAGGATCCGGCTCGAGGAACAGCTTCAGCAGTCTGACAAGCTCTCGTCGATCGGCCTGCTGGCGGCGGGAGTCGCCCACGAGGTCAACACGCCGCTGACGGGCATCTCGTCGTATTCGCAGATGCTGATGCAGCAGACGCCTGAGAACGACCCGCGACATCAGCTTCTGGAGAAGATCTATCGCCAGACATCGCGGGCCTCGTCGATCGTCAACAACCTGCTCAACTTCTCGAGGGTGAGCGACGCACGGTTCGCGCCGGTCGATCTGAACCGCGTCATCGACGACACCATCCAGTTGCTCGAAGCCCAGCTTCGAAATACGAACATCGAGGTCGTCCGTCGCTACGACGATCAGCTGCCAATGGCTCCCGGAAACGCTCCGAAGCTGCAGCAGGTCTTCATGAATCTGATCCTCAATGCCCGCGACGCGATGCCGGAAGGCGGGCAACTCGAGATCGCCACGACCGCCGATGACGAATCGATCAAGATCAGATTCAGTGACAACGGCATCGGCATCAGCGCCGAGAACCTCTCCCGGATCTATGATCCGTTCTTCACCACCAAACAGATCGGCAAGGGAACGGGGCTCGGGCTGGCGGTCAGCTATGGAATCATCCAGGACCACGGCGGACACATCGTCGTCGAAAGCAACCCCGGCCAGGGGACGGTCTTCCTGATCAACCTGCCGCTCATCGCCGCACGCCTGCATCTCGCTACAGCCAGCGACTGAACTCCCCGAAAACCATCCTGCTCAACGGCACGACTGTTGCCTTAAATATCAGTGTATTTGCATTCGCCCGCGCGAAGCCGTTTATTTGGGCCACGCATGGCGACCGGTCTCGCCTTAAATTGAGGAATATTGCCCCATAGCGAGGAATTTCGGGCAAATCGCGACGATATGACCAGAGAATTTCAGAATCAGAAACGGCCGGGACTCCGATTGGAGTCGGACCATCTTCCGGAACTGCTGAAAGCAATTAAATCCGCGGGATACACGATTGTCGGCCCGGTGGTCAGGGATGGCGCGATCGTCTACGACCGGCTCGATTCAGTCAGCGAGATGCCGGTCGGCTGGACCGACATTCAGGAGGCGGGCAGTTACAGGCTCGAGCGGCGTCAGGACAAAGCGATCTTCGGTTATACGGTCGGGCCTCATTCCTGGAAGAGATTTATTTCGGAACCGCGTTATCGGCTCTGGCGGGCGACACGATCCGCCGATGGCTTCGAAGTCGAGACCGAAGAGGATGATGCGAAGTCATTCGCGCTGATCGGAGTGCGGGCCTGCGAGATCCACGCCATGGCAATCCAGGATCTGGTCTTTCTGAAGGGGAAGTATTCCGATGAAAGGTACAAGGCGCGTCGGGAAAAGCTGCTGATCGTGGCTGTCAATTGCATGGAGGCCGGCGGCACCTGCTTCTGCGCATCGATGGGGACCGGACCGGCAGTGAGTTTCGGATTCGATATCCTGCTGACCGAGATGATCGAAGGGGATAGCCATTACTTCCTCTTTGAAACCGGCAGTCCGACGGGCGAAGAGCTGGCGAAGGCTCTCCCGCTGAACCCGGCGGACCGCGAGGTGATATTGCGAGCGGAGACGCGTGTTGCGGCGACGGCGGAAAGGATGGGTCGCCGGCTGGACACCGCAGGGATCAGGGATCTCTTTTATGAAAACCAGGAGAATCCGCAATGGGATGAAGTCGCTTCGCGATGCCTGAGTTGCGCCAACTGCACGATGGTCTGTCCGACCTGCTTCTGCACCGCCGTCGAGGACGTGACGGACCTGAAGGGCGAAACAGCGGAGCGATGGATGCGGTGGGATTCATGCTTCACGGCGGACTTCAGTTATATTCACGGCGGCAGCGTCAGGCAGTCGACCGCTTCGCGTTACCGGCAGTGGATCTCGCACAAGCTGGCCACATGGATCGATCAGTTCGGAGTATCGGGCTGCGTGGGATGCGGGCGCTGCATAACCTGGTGCCCGGTGGGCATCGACATCACTGACGAAGCCCGAAAGCTGCGCGAGCACCGGACAGGGGGTAAGTCATGAGCGACCCTGAAATTATTTCAGCCATTTCATCGAACCCGGCCCTCGAAGGGCTCAACGAGTCATATCTCAGCGCCATGGCGGAATCGGCCAGACTTGTAACATTCAGTTCGGGTGAAATGATCGGCCGTGAAGGCGCGGAAGCAGACGGTTTCTACATCCTGATCTCGGGCAGAGCGAGCCTTGAGGTCTACACGCCGGACCGCGGAGCAATGCCAGTGCAGACTATCGGAGCGAAAGGAATCCTCGGCTGGTCATGGCTCATTCCGCCTTACAAATGGCGTTTCGACGCGAAAGCGCTGGACGAGGTTAAAGCGGTCCGCATCGACGGCAGGTGGCTGAGGGACGAATGCGAAAAAGATCCCGCCTTCGGCTATCGGCTCCTGCAGAGAATAACAGGTGTGTTCGTCGACAGGCTGATAGCGACACGGTTGCAGTTACTGGACATTTACGGAGATGTCCGATGAGACCTGAGCCATTTCGCATCGTTCGGATCCGGCGTGAGCTGTCGGACACCTTCACGCTCGAGCTTGAGCCGCGCAATGGCGGGCAGGTGAAGGAATGGCGGCCGGGGCAGTTCAACATGATCTATGCGTTCGGTATCGGAGAGTCAGCGCTCTCGATCAGCGGGGACAGCGATCAGAGGAGCAGCTACATCCACACGATCAGAGCGGTCGGCCGGGTGACGCGCTCACTCGAACGGCTCAAACGCGGAGATGTTGTAGGCTTGCGGGGGCCGTTCGGTCAGGGCTGGCCCGATGCCGCGGGAAAAGATCTGATCATTATCGCCGGCGGAATCGGCCTGGCGCCTTTGCGGCCGGTCATCTACCGCGTTCTGAAATCCCGCGCCGCGTACGGGCGCGTCCTGATCCTTTATGGTGCACGCTCACCCGGCGATCTGATGTACAGAAACGAGATCGAATCATGGCGCGGCAGGCTCGATCTGGAGTTCGAGGTGACGGTGGATACAGCTCCGTCATCCTGGCGCGGAAACATCGGCGTCGTAACCGCCCTCATTCCCGGATCGGGATGGCAGGACGGTCAGGCGATGATCTGCGGACCCGAGGTCATGATGAGATTCTCGGTACAGGCGCTGCAACGGATGGGAATGTCCGACGACCGGATATTCATATCCATGGAACGCAACATGAGCTGCGCGATCGGCCATTGCGGCCATTGCCAGTACGGCCCGCATTTCATCTGCAAAGACGGTCCGGTTCTCAGTTTCGACAGGGTTGCGCATTACTTCAACATCCGCGAGGTGTGAGCATGAAAAAAACACGTCGCAGACCAAAACTCGCCGTCTGGAAGTTCGCTTCCTGCGACGGTTGCCAGTTGAGCCTTCTCAACTGCGAGGATGAACTGCTGACTCTGGCCGGCGAGATCGAGATCGCCCGCTTCCTCGAGGCATCGAGCGAGGTGGTGCGCGGCCCCTACGACCTCTCGCTGGTCGAAGGCTCGATCAGCACGCCGAAAGACGAGGAACGCATCAGGAGGGTCAGAAAGAGTTCGCGCCGCCTGGTCACGATCGGCGCCTGCGCCACCGCCGGGGGGATCCAGGCGTTGCGCAACTTCGCGGATGCCGGCGAGTTCATCCGCGCGGTATATCCGGAACCGAAATATATCGAAACGCTGGCGACGTCGACTCCGGTCTCGGCTCACGTTCCGGTCGACTTCGAGCTGAGGGGATGTCCGGTCGACAAGGACCAGTTGCTCGAAGTGATCAGCGCTTTTCTGAACGATCGCAAGCCGAACGTTGCGGCGCACAGCGTCTGCGTCGAATGCAAGCTGCGAGGAAAGGTCTGCCTGACCGTGTCCGCGGGAGTTCCATGCCTGGGGCCTGTCACACATGCCGGCTGCGGGGCGCTCTGCCCGGCATATGACCGCGGCTGCTATGGCTGCTTCGGCCCGATGGAATCGGCCAATCCTCGCGCTCTCTCGGCGCAGTGGGAATCGACCGGAATCGACCGAGCAAGGATCTCCCCGCTTTACCGCAATTTCAACGCATGGGCTGACCAGTTCCGGCAGGAGAGCGAGAGAGAATGACAACCAGGCGAATATCAGTCAAAAACCTGGCAAGAGTTGAAGGCGAAGGGTCTCTCCAGATCAGCCTGAAGGACGGCAGAGTGACCGCGGTGAAGTTGAAGATCTTCGAGCCGCCGCGATTCTTCGAGGCTCTGCTCAAAGGTCGCGACCTGACGGAGGCCCCCGATATCACGGCGCGTATCTGCGGGATCTGCCCCATTGCATATCAGATGAGCGCCGTTCACGCCATGGAGGACGCTCTCGGTATCTCAGTCGGCGGACAGCTCCGGGCGCTGCGCAGGCTGCTCTACTGCGGGGAATGGATCGAGAGCCACGCCCTGCATATTCACATGCTCAACGCCCCGGATTACCTGGGATACCCTGATGCCATCCGCATGGCGCGCGATCACCCTGAGGTCGTGGAACGCGGCCTGAAGCTGAAGAAGATCGGGAATGCGATTATCGAACTGCTCGGCGGCCGGAGCGTACATCCCGTCAACGTGCGGGTCGGAGGATTTTACACCGTGCCGCGGAAGGACGAACTGGAGCAACTGGTCGATCCGCTGGAATGGGCGCGCGTCGCCGCGCTCGAAACCGTCAGATGGACAGCGACCCTGCCCTATCCCGATTTCGAGCACGACTATGAATTCGTCTCGCTCCGGCATTCGCTCGAATACCCGATGAACGAGGGCCGCATCGTTTCCAGCAACGGGCTGGACTTCAGTTCGGAGAGATTCGAGGAGGTCATCGATGAAACTCAGGCCCCGCATTCGACCGCCCTTCAAAGCTCGATCCGCGGCCGCAATGCTTATCTGGTCGGTCCGCTTGCACGCTACGCGCTCAATTACGACAGACTGACCGATGATGTACGCGAAGCGGCACGTGAGGCCGGGCTCGGTCAGGTGTGTCGTAATCCATTCAAAGGAATCATCGTCCGCAGTCTCGAGGTTCTTTATGCTTGCGAAGAGGCGTTGCGACTGATCCGGCAGTACGAGGCCCCGGCCCGGGCCTCAATTGAGTTCGATCCCCGCCCAGCGAAGGGGATGGCCTGCACCGAAGCGCCGCGAGGAACCCTTTATCATTCCTACGTCATCGACGGCAATGGAAAGATAGTGCACGCCAATATCGTTCCTCCGACATCTCAGAACCAGATTATGATCGAGAGCGATTTGTGGAGATACGCTTCAGTGAATGCGGAGACGAAGGACGATCAGCTTCGCGGCGGCTGCGAACAACTGATCCGCTGTTACGATCCGTGTATCTCATGCGCAGCCCATTTCATCAGGATCGACATCGATCGCGAAAACGATGGTTGAAATGAATCCAGCCATGCAACCCGGAATCCTTGTCATCGGGATCGGCAACCCGGACCGCAGGGATGACGGCGCCGGACCGGCCGTCGCCCGAATGATTCGCAACGGACACACATCAGTGGCAGTCGTTGAGAAGACGGGCGATCCTCTCGAGCTGATCGAACTGTGGGACGGGGCGCAACTGGCGATAGTCGTCGACGCCGTCTCATCCGGACGCCCTCCCGGCACGGTCATCCGCATCGAGACGGCCGGAAGCGCCATTCCTGACCGGAGCCACTCGACACATGGGCTCGGGCTGCATACGGCCATAGAACTGGCCGGGGAGATCGGCAGGCTCCCGGACAACCTCATCGTCTTCGCCATCGAAGGGCTCGACTTCTCCTATGGATGCGGATTTTCCGATGAGGTGTCGGCCGGTATTGAAGCGTGTGCGCGGATGATTTCAGAGGTGATCAACAACGCAGAACCTGATTGCAAAATCGAGACAGTTCCCTCTCCGGAATAAAGGTTACTCGGCGCGGTCACCAGGTTTATGCCGGCGAACCCATTTTTCAGCCTCGACACAAATGAAGATGATCGAGCTGAGACAGCCGGTCAGGAGCAACTCGCCGGGTGAAAGTGCAACCGTACTGAAGACGGACTGAAGCCAGGGCACATAGATCAGCGCCAACTGCAAACCGAACGTCATGATGACCGCGCCAAGCAGCGGCAGGTTGGAGAAAATGCCCTGATGAAAGAGCGACTGACGCTCCGAGCGAATGGCCAGCACATGAGCCATCTGCGAGAAGGTCAGCGTCGTGAAGATCATGGTCTGCCATGAGTGAATGCCGGCGCTCCAGTACCGCCATCCCATGCCCAGCGAGAGCAGGCCCATCAGCAGGCCGATCACGATGATGTGCCTGCCCATCCCTCCCGCGAAGATGCTTTCCGAAGGCGGATGAGGAGGTCTCTGCATAACGTCCTCTTCGGCAGGCTCGACGCCGAGCGCCAGCGCAGGCAGCCCGTCGGTCACCAGGTTCATCCAGAGAATCTGCAGCGGCAGCAGCGGCAGCGGCATCCCGAGAAAAGGCGCCAGTACCATGACCCAGATCTCTCCGGAATTGGTGGTCATGATGTATTTGATGAACTTGCGGGCGTTGTCGTAGATGACGCGCCCCTCTTTCACGGCCGAGACGATGGTGGCGAAATTATCGTCGAGGAGGACCATATCGGCGGCATCCTTCGCGACGTCGGTGCCGGTGACTCCCATGGCGATGCCGATATCTGCCTTCTTGAGCGCCGGAGCGTCGTTGACGCCGTCGCCGGTCATGGCGACGACGTGACCGCGCTGTTTGAGCGCCTCGACGATATTGAGCTTATGTTCGGGCGAGACGCGCGCGAAGACGCTGATCCGCTCGACCTCGCCGGCCAGTTCCTCCATCGACATCGCGGCGAGCCGCGTTCCCGTGAGCGGTGTTTCATCGGCTGAGAATCCGACATCCCTGGCGATCGATTGAGCCGTCAACGGGTGATCTCCGGTGATCATAATCGGGTGGATGCCGGCCGTTTTACAGGTCGCCACCGCCTGCCGGACTTCGGGACGCGCAGGATCGATCATTCCGAATATGCCGATGAAGACCAGATCGCTTTCGAGCGACTTCTGGTCGACCTTCGCCGGCATCCGATCGAGCGGCCTGAAGGCGACGCCGAGCACGCGCATCCCGTTTGCCGCCAGCCGATCGTTGACCTCGTCGATCCGCGCGCGCCACATTTCGTCGAGCGGCCGGCTCTCGCCGTTGACCCAGATCCGCGTCGAAACCTCGATCAGGCTGTCGACGGCGCCCTTGACGAAGGCGACGCCGTCCCCCGCGAGAGGACCGTTCTGAGCCCACAGTCCTGCCGGCAGCGATGCGAGCGGCTCCGCGGGGAGCGAATGAACCGTCGACATCCTTTTGCGTTCGGAACTGAACGGGATTTCGTCCGTTCTGCGAAAGGCCGCATCGAGATCATCCTTCATCAGTCCGAATCTTCCGGCGGCCAGAACCATGGCCGCTTCCGTCGGATCGCCGACAGACTCGAACGGTTCATCTCCAGCCGGCCGGCGATTGAGCGTCGCGTCATTGCACAGCGCTCCGCCGAGCAGCAGCAACGCCAGGCCGCGACGATCCTCCGTCAGCCCGTGCCGTGCGGCGTCGCTATCCAGCTCGGTCATCCCGGAACCATGATCGGCGACATTGAAGACCGATGCGGTCATCCTGTTCTCGGTCAGGGTGCCGGTCTTGTCCGAACAGATGACGGTCACCGAACCGAGGGTCTCGACGGCCGGCAGCTTGCGGATCAGTGCCTGCCGTCTGAGCATGCGCTGAGCCCCGAGCGCGAGGGCGATCGTGACCACAGCCGGCAGCCCCTCGGGGACTGCCGCCACCCCGATGCTGACCGCCGTCAGGAACATCAGTTTGAATTCTTCCCCGCGCATCAGGCCGATCGCGAAGATGAGGCCGACCAGCAGCAGCGCCGCCACCGCCAGCCGGCGGCCAAGATGATCGAGCCGCTGCTGCAGCGGAGTCGGCTCGCGCTCGACAGACTGAATCATCGTTGCGATGCGACCGAGCTCCGTCCGCATCCCCGTCTCGACGACCAGAGCCCGGCCGTGACCGTAGCTGATCATCGTCCCCATGAAGGCCATGTTTCGACGGTCTCCGAGCGGAACATCGACCTTCTCGAGCGCTCCGGCCTCTTTCTCGACCGGGACCGATTCCCCTGTCAGTGCCGCCTCCATCGCCCTCAGACTGCGGCTTTCGACGATTCGACAGTCCGCCGGAACCAGATTGCCCTCCTCCAGCAGAATGATGTCACCCGGAACCAGCTCGGCCGCCGGCACTTCCCTGACCTGACCACCGCGAACGGCCCTGACCAGCGGCACGGCCATCTTCTTCAGCGCGGCCATCGCCTTCTCGGCTCGATACTCCTGACTGAAACCGAGAATAGTGTTGAGCAGCACGATCGCGCCGATCGCTGCCGCATCCTTGAAATCGCCGAGCAGCGCCGAAATCGCCACTGCGACGATCAGAATCACGACCATGACCGAGGTCAACTGTTCGCGGATGATCCGCCAGACGGACATCCCGCCTGCCTCGATCAGCTGGTTTAAGCCGAACCGTTCACGTCGCTGATCAACCACGGACTCATCCAGACCGCGGATGATATCCGTATCCAGTTCATTGATCGCCTCATCAACCTTTTTGCGATACCAGGTCTTCACTCCGTCCTCCGGCAGTGCCTCCGATAATTTATCTGTCATCCGTCTTCCCGTCCGCGCTGGAGATGAGAACCTTGTCGATCCTGAGCCGGTCCATCTCGACCACCTCGAACCGGTATCCGCTCCAGTCGAAGACATCGCCAACCTGAGGAATCCGCCCGAGCCGCGCCATGACGAATCCGGCGAGCGTCGAATATTCGTTCCTTTCATCCGCCGGAAACTTCAGCCCGGGCAGCAGATCGCCCAGTTTCGGAATGGCGGTCAGCCCTGAAAGCAGATGCGCTCCGTCCTCCCTCAGCTCGGCAACCGGCGTCCTGCGCCCGCTCCTCATTGGCAGCTTGCCGGCGATCGCCTCGAGCAGATCGTGATGCGTGACCAGCCCCTCGATCCCGCCATGCTCGTCCGTCACCAGCGCCAGGTGCACCTGCGAATCCCTGAACAGCTCGAGCGCAGCCAGAACTGAGGTGTCCTCGTGCAGGTAGAGCGGTCGCCTGATGAGCGAAACCACGTCGACCGCCTGATCGGCAGCGCTCAGCGCGAGAATGTCCCGCGCCCTCACGAAACCGATCATGTCATCGAGACTTCCGCGAGCCACCGGAAACCTCGAGAAACCGCTCAGATCGAGCCGGGCATGAATCTCAGGCATGCTCAGCGAAACATCCAGCCAGACTATCTCAGACCTCGGCGTCATCAGCGCCCGCACGCTCATGTCGTCCAGCAGGAGGACGTTTTCGATCATCTGCCGCTCGGAATCCTTGAAGACGCCGTAGGCCGTACCCTGCCGAAGCATGACGCGCAGTTCGCCCTCCGTGACGGGCAGATCCTCAGAATCGCCGATCCCGATCATTCTCATCAGCAGATCGCTCAGCAGATCGAGGAACCTGACGATCGGAGCCATGCCGCGACTCAATGCCCGCATCAGCGGCGCCATCCGGACCGCTATTCTGTCGGAGCCGTGAAGCGCCAGCCTCTTCGGCACCAGCTCGCCGACGACGACCGAAAGAAGGGTTATCAGCGTCACCACGATTCCGATGCCGAGGGTCTCTCCCCACCGCTCCAGTCCAGGTATCCCGCGCAGCCAGACCGCCAGCTTCTCTCCCAGCGTCACGCCGCCGATGGCGCCCGCCAGAATCCCGATCA
Source organism: uncultured Acidobacteriota bacterium (assembly GCA_937967285.1). Classification (GTDB taxonomy): domain Bacteria; phylum Acidobacteriota; class Blastocatellia; order RBC074; family RBC074; genus JADJXM01. The sequence goes on along the minus strand of CALBSU010000326.1, from coordinate 697 downwards.
GCGTGATCCCGATCTGCACGGTCGACAGCAACTCGTTCGGATTGAGCGCCAGATCGAGCGCCGCCTGAGCGCCCTTGTCTCCGTTCTCGGCTCGATTCCGCAGGAGCGGTTTTCTGACGGCCACTATCGCCGTCTCAGCCATCGAGAAAACCCCGTTGGCCGCGACCAGCAGAAAAAGAATCAGAATCTGAATGATCTCATCGCTCATATGGTTTCTTCACCCGGAACGTGCTGTCGAGGCCCTGTTTCGTTATCTCAATCGCATGCCGTTCGCTCCGCCGGTTGCAATTTCCTTTCGTGTCGATCAAGATTTTCCTGCCACCGGATGAAAGCGTCACCAGAATCCGGGGACAGTCCGCAAACAAAGCAATTGAAGGGGAGGAGAAACATGAAAGTAAGCGAAGTTATGTCGAAAGATGTCAGGTCCTGCAATCCGTCAACCAATCTGGCCTCAGCGGCCATGATCATGTGGGAGCGCGACTGTGGCGCTCTGCCGGTGGTCGATGAAGAGGACAAGGTCGTAGCCATGATCACCGACCGCGACATCGCCATGGCGGTGACTATCAAGGGAAGATACGCTTCCGATATCACCGTCGGCGAAGTGATGTCTGAAAATCTGACCTCGGTCACCGAAAATCAGACAATCAAGACCGCACTCAAAATAATGAGCAAGGAGAAGGTTCGCCGGCTCCCGGTG
>CALBSU010000325.1 GCA_937967285.1 uncultured Acidobacteriota bacterium | reverse complement strand
TCTTTGCGGCACTGGTTAAACATATAAAACAAATGTAATCGCTTGAATGCCTGATCCTCATTGCGCTGAAGAATCCCCCTTTTATCGCAAGGTAGTTCCCAATTCAGCCTGAAAACCAACACTCTTTTGAGAAAGATGAACGCGCTCGCCACACTAATACTGCTGGGTTCACTTACCGCACTTCCGGACCCGGTACAATCCGCAGCGGTCGGTAAGTACGTCCTCACGCATGCAGCCGGGCGCGAGCTGCCCGCAGTCGTCTCTGAAAACCCGTCGACCGGTTTCAAACAGGAGGTCACTGGCGGATTCGTAGTGCTCGCCACTGACGGCTCTTGCACCGTATCGACCGATTATCGTTATACTGAAGACGGCCGAACCCATACATCGACCTCGAAATCCGATGGAAGATACGAGCTGTCAGGGGAATCGGTCATTCTGATCTTCGGCTCCGATCGTCTGCAGGCGACGCTCAAGGGGGACCGGTTGACCGTCCGGGCCGATGTCGAACTGATCCTGAAGCGAAGCTGATTTGAGGGAATTATGAAGACTGCCGCGCTGATAGTCGTGATCGCATTCGGCCTGATCATCTCGGTCGCATTGTGGTTCCGCGACAAGGGCGCGGTCGTCACGTCAGCCTCGCGTCCATGGCCGGGCGGGATAGGTCCGCTCGATGCAGCCCGCGATAACTGGCCTCCGATGAAGGCCAATGCCGCGTCCGCCAGGCTGACGGATCTCGCAGCAAAGTTTCCCGCGAACCCGGGCGTGGACGATTTCGTCGAGCGCGAGATGACGCGCGGAGAGCTCTCGATCGGCGATCCGCCGAAGATCCCCGACGTCTCAGCGATCCGCGATCTGCTGCTGCGCGAGCCCGTCGTCTGGGAGCGTTATGACGAGATCGGCGACGGGAACGCCATATCGGCCCGCGCGATGCAGATGGCAATGGCCCGGCAGCTCGTCGCAAGCGCTCTGGCGAAAGCGCGGGCGAACGATCCGGTGGCGTGGGACGACCTGCGCGCCGTCTGGAAGCTGGCCCGCTCCCTGGACGGCCATCCGCAGATGATGACGCAGACGGCCGCCCTGTCGATGGTACGAATGGTCAACGCCGTCGCATGGAAGATGCCGCTGCCCGCCCCTGCCTGGTTCCCGGAGCTGCAGGAGCGCGACAACGTCCGCCCGCTCCTTGAAGCGTTCCATTTCATGGCGGCGTGGTACTGGGAGGACGGATCTGAGGTCTATCCGACAAAGTGGCTCGCGAACTCGATCGATCACGATCGCCGGATCGTCGAGGGGCTCTACAACCAGACGCGCTGCGATGTGAGCGTCGAGATGAATGACCTGGGAACGGACCTGACATCGGTCTGGCGCAGAGCGTTCCGGTATCGCGCCGAGCGCGAGGCGACGGCCAACGCGCTCCGCATCCGCGAGGGCAAACCGATCGAGGCCCGTTCGCGCTGCAGCGACGGCGCGTGGGAGTTCGACGGGACGACTCTCCGCTTCACCCGCGAGATCTCAACCCCCGCTCCGGACAGCCCGATGCCGCTGGTGCTGCGAGTCGCGAACAAATTTTAGACGCCAAGGCGCCAAGAGGGCCAAGGGGGATTAAGGATAGGATTGTACAAATTTCTTCAATATCACCGATCGAATAATGGTGAGAACCCCTGCTCCCTGCCATGAATAAGCCATGGCCATCTTGACGGCTTGGCGTTAAATGATTCTCGCGTTAGGGCTCAGTTGTTATATTTTTTTTTCTGGATCGATCGCCGACTTGCTGATAAGATCCCGCTGATTTGGGAGTGCGGCGCCCGTGGGCGCCGCTCTTCAGAGGATCGAGTAACAGCTATACGGAAATCAACTGCGGCTCCCGCCCCGACCGCAATCCAGACAAGCAGTACCAGGAAAATCAGAGTCACGCGCCGGTCCGATCTAACCCTCAGCATCGGACGAATATTACTCAGAACTCGTAAAATCAGCTTAACTTTCACGATTGCGTTTGCGATCAGCAGACATTTGTTCAAAGGTGGGAACATGAAAAAGACAGTTACAGTATGCTTATTGATGTGTTTGGCTTTAAACGGCTCAGTTTTTGCAGGCATAGGCAGCAAAAAAGCTGCTTATTATGGCGGGACCACAAAGGACAAGGACTTTCCGGGAGCTAAGGAGTTAGTTGAAGGGAATCTGAACACCGCCAACGAGAAAGAGCTGATATTTGAATACAAGCTCAATAAAGTCAACAAAACATACTCAATTCCTTATAATCAGATTGTTGATATAGAGTATGGCCAGAAAGCAGGTCGTAGGGTTGGCGCAGCGATTGCGACCGCGGTGTTATTAAGCCCTGTTGGCCTGTTCCTGCTGTTTTCAAAGAAAAGGAAGCATTTTATAACGATCGGATATAAGGACGCTGATGATAAAGAGCAGGTAGCCGTATTTGAACTGGGAAAAGATATTGTGCGAACAACGCTCCCAATAATCGAGGCCCGATCCGGGAAAAAGATTGAATACCAGGATGAAGATGCTAAGAAATCAAGCAAAGGCAATTAGTGCTAATTCTTGATCTTAACTATGCCTATAACTGTATCGTGGGCTCGCCGCCGTTAATTTGTAATCTTATATCAGAAGGCGGCGGTTCACTGGACGCATACGCTCGACGCCATCTAATTCACCGAGGTCTTTTGCTTCATAAAAAAAAGATGTAGAATTCCTGAAAGAGCTGTAAATGATGAGGAGCGTGGTATATGGACAATATTAAAATTCCGGCGCATTATGATGGGAAGCAGATATTGCTTGATGAGCCAATTGATCTGGAACCTGGTACAAAATTGATTGTAATCATTCCGGACGGTGATATTGATCATGCTGAGTGGGCTAAATATTCATTAGAAGGAGCAAGCGCCGCATATAGTGCTGATGAGCCGGAATATCCAACTGAAATGATCAAGGAGCATAATCCGGAATATGAGGGAAGGTGATATCATTTTGACGCCCATTCCCCAGTCCGATGGGCAAGTGAAAAATAGACCTGCTTTATTCTTGAAAGAAATGCCATTATTTCAGGATGCACTTGTTTGCGGAATAAGCACTCAGCTCCATCATGAAGTTAAGAATTTTGATGAACGTATAACAAAAAGTGATTCGGACTTCCAGTCAAGTGGATTAGTCGTTGATTCATTGATCAGACTTGGATTCCTTGCCATTATTCCAAGAGCCAAAATTATGGGAAGCATAGGGAGCATCTCTGAGGAGAGGCACAAGCGGCTCCTAAAGAATTTAAGTGAATATTTGTTGAAATAGACACCTGACTCGGATGGCAGCGAAATCGCCGCAGTTGATTTTATTGGAGAGCTAAACTTGATTATTGTGTCATTCTACCTGAGAGATTGAATCTGGATTAAATTGGTAGATATTCCAGCATAAGCAGTTGAGCAGGGATTCAATAAAAACAGCAAAACAAACTGATGATTATTATAAACGCCTTTTTGATAATTTTAATCTCCATAACAAATTTACATTCCATTTCTCAAAAACAAGATACCTACAAGCCCAAAGAGGTATACAGAACCAGTGATTTAATCGTAACTCAGATTGCTGAAAACTCTTTTGTTCACACCTCATTTAAGCAGACCAATGATTTCGG
>CALBSU010000324.1 GCA_937967285.1 uncultured Acidobacteriota bacterium | reverse complement strand
GACAGGATTTACAGGATTAAATCTGAGGGTTTTCAGGTCCGTATTCCCCGGCAAATGAACTTCGACTTATATTCGAGCTCATTTTATCCATAGTTTTTATCCTGTAAATCCTGTCCAATTTTCTTTTCCCCTCAGTGGGCTGAGTAGTTACACGGAATAATACATTTCATATGAAGATCAAATTCGGAACTGACGGCTGGCGCGCGAGGATCGCAGAGGATTTCACATACGCGAACGTAGAGATCGTCACGCAGGCGCTCATCGAGTATCTGAAACGGGAGGCGGGCGAGAGGAGTCTGTCCGTACTGGTCGGATACGATCGCCGGTTCGCCTCGGACCTGTTCGCACTGCGTGCGGCCGAGGTGCTGGCGGGCAACGGGGTCTCAGTCGATCTTCTCGATACCGATGTCCCGACTCCGCTGGTCTCATTCGAGGTCAAGCGGCGCGGTCTGGACGGCGGCGTGCTGATCACTGCATCCCACAATCCGCCCGACTTCAACGGGTACAAGTTCAAGGCGCCGTACGGCGGTTCGGCGACGCCGGCCATCACCAATCAGATCGAGGCGCTGGTCGGAACGACCCCGCCGCGCAGGCTGCCGCGGGAAGAAGCAGTCCGGGCCGGCCTGCTGCGCGTGATCGAGCCGCCCGATGATTACCGGCGTCACATCGAGAACTTCGTCGACATAGAGACGCTTCGCAACGCGGACACTCTGGTCATCGCCGACCCGATGCACGGAACGGGAGGCCGCTGGATCGAGAATATGCTCGCCGGCGGAAAGATCCGCGTCGAAACTATCCGTGCCGATCGCGATCCGCTCTTCGGCGGCGTGCTACCTGAACCGATGCCGTGGAATCTCGAGCTGACCGCGAGGACGATCCGCGAACGCGGAGCGCTCATGGCTCTGGTCACGGACGGCGATGCCGACCGCGTCGGCGCCATGGACGAACGCGGCGAATACATCAACACCCACCAGATACTGATGATCATGCTGCTCCATCTGGTCAGGCGGAAAGGCTGGAAGGGTTCGGTCGCCCGCACATTCTCGCAGTCCGTGATCGTTCGCCGGATCGCCGAGAGCTACGGTTTCAGGCTCTTCGAGACGCCGATCGGATTCAAGCATATCGGCGAGATCATGCTCGACCCGGCCAACGATTTCCTGATCGGCGGCGAGGAGTCGGGCGGCATCGGAGTCCGCGGCCATATCCCGGAGCGCGACGGCGTCTTCAATTGCCTGCTCCTGCTCGAGGCGG
>CALBSU010000323.1 GCA_937967285.1 uncultured Acidobacteriota bacterium | reverse complement strand
ATTCCCGGGGGGCTGTCGGTCGTTCGGATTGAGGGGGTCCGGCGCCGATCTTATTTTCCAGGGCACTCCATCGCGCCCTCTCCTTCAATTCCCTGTCCTACTCTCTCTTATTGAACGTTCGAGATCGAAATAGTTCCCGAATCGCTCCTGCTTTACTGAGTTCTCGTCCCTCTTTATCCCACCGAAGTATCATTCATATATTAATGATACTTACCGGACAAAGAACTCCGTTCGCTTACACGCGCGAGAATCCCGAAAGTTGCATTTTATTTTATTAAAAGATATTTACGCGGCGGGTCGAAATCACTGGGGGGACGTAAAGAAGAGTGGGGGTGCGGGGGGAGCGATGCGCTCCCCCGTTCCGAAAGACAGATCGATCAATCGGGCTGACTGTTGCAGAGGCTGCTTCCGCGAGCCTGGAAGACCTCGACGCCGGGGCCGCACGAGGGCGGGATGACCGGGATGGTGATCGAGTAGCCGGGAGCATTGAAGGTGGTGGCGTACCGAAGGTTATAGCCGCCCGAGTATGAACCGATCTTGGTCGCGGTGGCGCCGAGCAGGGGCGCGTTGGCGAGCTGGATGGTTCCGCCGTTCGGGTTGCAGACGATGGTCTGTGAGCCGAAGGCGTAGAACTTGGTCCAGCCGGTGCGTCCGGCCGGGACGATCGTGTTGAGATTCGGAGTCGTCCTGACGGAGGTGATGCGCTGCTTGTCGGATGTCAGATAGCAGACGAGCGGCAACTGCCCGGAGTATGAGTTCTCCATATCGTCGTGGACGAGGAAGAAGATAGTGCCGCGGAAGTCTGTCCCGCCGAGGGCGAGATTATTGAGCGGCGTGTAGACGTAGAGTCTGGTATCGGCCAGCGGAGCTCCGACGCCGGAGACCTGGCTCGGGAAGCTGTCGAGCATCATCGAATACGGCAGAAAGTCGTACTGGCTTCCATTGAAGAAGAGGGTCGAGGTGGTCCCGTCCGAGTTGAGCGGAGAGGAGTACGGCCCGTCCCTGCGCGAAGCGGCGACAGCCTGGATGCTGAAGCGATGCGCGGTCGGCGTGACGACCATCTCGTCGCCTGCCAGATAATTGAAGCTGGTCGGCCGGCCGTACTGATCGACCGCGACGACGACCAGATAACCGGTCACGTTCGGATCGAGGTCCGAGGCGACGAAGGTGGTCGTCTGGTTGCGCGTCAGGCAGATGAAGGCATCGGCGACGTTGCAGGTGTCGGTATCGATGAAGAAGATATGCGCGGCGATGTCCTGCGTCGGATTGGCGTTGGTGATGCTGATCCTTGTATTGATCACCGAACTGAGCGCGTTGCTCGTGTAGTAGTTGAAGAAGAGCACGCTCCCCAGTTTGTTGTCGCTGACCCCCTGGCCGAGCGTGGCGTCGATGGCGCTGCCCGGAAGTCCCGGAATAACGCCCTGCGCGAACGCCTCGCGGCCGCCCCCGGCGATGATCGCCGATGCGACGACGCAGATCGAAAAAACGACCTTGAACAATAGACCGCGATGTGAGGCTCGCATCCTGTTCTCCTCTCTCAGCATGTTACGCTTCTGAACGGCACCGTTAAGTTTTTGATTCCGATGGCCCATATTATTGAATAAAAACGAATATTTCCGGAGACCGGAAAATGGGCATCATTACCCTGGCTGTCCGTCACCCGACCGCAAAACGTGATTTCACATTGCGGGAGCGACCAGCCCAGTGAGAACTTCAACGGGGAAAATTCCAAGCTCGCGTCAAAGATATCCGGAATGCCGCCCGGGTTCGAACCCTTTTCAGATTGCGAATCTCGGCGGGGATCCCGATTGAGGTTGGGGGCGAGGCGGCGAAAGGGTCTTTGGTCTTCCGGATGAGTTTGCGATCTTCGCAAACGACGAATGGATCGTTCCGATCCAGATCCCAAAGACCATAGCTTTGAGGTTCGCAGCCCAACGCAAGTCGGATTGTAACCGCCTTCGCCACCCGAGTCAACCATCTTCTTTTCCGGGACGGAAGCGGGGGCGATATTTAATATTTGAGAACTTAAAGATTTATGGGCATTCAGGAGAGGCCCCATGGCTGCCCGACCGAACTCCTTCCGGGCCCGAGCTTTGACGGCATTCTTCTGGTCAAAGAGTGTGCATCGTGTTAAGCTATCGGTTCTTGCGTGGGAGGGGTCGAAACGATCCGGAGGGACAGTCGGGACGTTTGACCGGAGTGGTACTAACTAAAGCGCAAACGGGGTTGACGAGCAGTGATCGACCGCATCGATCGTGAAGATGACAGAACGCGATCAGGCAAATCGACGGTCCTTCTGTCGGAGGCGGTCCGGGGTCGTGCGACGAGCGGAGCGCCTCAGTTCGGGGGGCTGACGATCAGCTTCACGGGCGGATTGTGCGCGGAGCGGACTTCGGTCACGGCGGTCGGCGATCTGGTTCGGATCGGGCGGGTAGAGATGTGCGACATCCTGCTCGACGGGGACACGGTATCGCGGATTCACTGCGAGATAGCGCGGGTCGGATCGACCTGGGTGCTGCGTGATGCAAGCCGTAACGGAACCTTCGTCAACGGCGAGAAGGTCGCGCAGATTCAACTGCATGACGGTGACCAGATCAGGATCGGGCAGAACATACTGACGGTCAGCCATTCGGTCGCCCGGCGAACCCGGGACCTGGGCACGCGCCGGACCTCCGCGAACAGAGTCGAACCGCGGCTCCCGATGGAACCACAGATCGTTGTCAAAGGGCTTGAAGAGGGGGTGACGCAGCCCTTCTCCGAGGAACGAATCACCGTCGGAAGAGGCGCGGACAACAACCTCGTGCTGGATGACGACAAGGTGTCGAGGCGCCATCTCGAGATCACTCGCGACAGGGATCAATATGCGATCGAGGATCTCGGCAGCGTCAACGGCACGCTCATCAACGGCCAGCGGATAACGCGGCAGGCATTGAACGATGCCGATCAGGTCAGGATCGGCGACTATGAAGTGACCGTCAGGATGCGCGATGGAGACTGCATTCTGAGCTTTCGCAGAGCTGCCCGGGGCTGATTCCGGGGACCGCCGGAAATTGAGACCCCGGAAATTGAGACCTTAGATTACTGAGAATCCAGGACTACTGATTTGACAATGCTCGGACGCATAATCGGGAACTACGAGGTGATGAGCCAGTTCGGCGAGGGCGGGATGGGAGAACTCTACCTCGGCCGCCACACGCGTCTGGCGCGAGAGGTCATCATCAAGACTATCCGGACGGAGGATTTCAGTCCGCGCCAGGTCGAGCATCTGCGGGAACGGCTGGAGCGTGAAGCGTTCGTCCAGTCGCAGCTGGATCATCAGAACATAGTCAGGGTATACGACTTCATTGCCAGCGGGGACACGACCTGCATCGTGATGGAGTACGTTCCGGGCCGCGACCTGCGGAAGATGATCACGCGCGAGACGGGACCGATCCCGGAGGCGCGGGCGCTCAATCTCTTCAAGCAGGTGCTGCGGGCGATCGATTTCGCGCACAACTTCATATATTCCGACAGCGCCGGCGACAAGCATCGCGGGATCATCCATCGCGACCTCAAGCCGGCGAACATCCTGGTCACGCCGGACGACCGCGTCAAGGTGACGGATTTCGGTATCGTCAAGCTGAGGGGCGTGCAGGGCGGAACGCAGATGGGCTTCAACCCCGGAACGCCGGAGTACATGAGCCCCGAGCAGGCGCGCGGGCGGGAACTCGACCAGCGTTCGGACATCTATTCGCTGGGGATCGTGATCTACGAGATGCTGACCGGACACGTCCCGTTCGAGGATGACGGGAACGGAACCTCGGATTACGAGATCAGGCGCGGCCACATCGAATTGCCGGTGCCTCCGCTCTCGAAGTTCTATCCGGGAGTCTCGCCGGAGATCGAGAAGATCGTGCTCAAGTCGCTCGAGAAGAATCCGGACGACCGCTATCAAAGCGCCCGGCAGTTTCTCGAGGTGATCGAGGAGTACGAGCGGACCGGAGCGGTAAAAGTCGCGACCGGGAGCATCGGCGGAGCGGCCCGGCAGACTGTGGTACAGGACAGGCATGACGAACCGTCGATTGCGTCGCGGACGGGAGCTCCGGTAGCCACGGGACGGACGGCGCCGAATGACGGGATGACGGCGCCCGGCGCCTACATTCCGTCTCAGCCGAACGGAACGTTGAGCGTCGACGGTCTGACGGTCGGCACGACGACGGCCGGCGGGAGATCGAAGGCTCCGCTCATCGCGGGGCTGGCGGCGGTGCTCCTGGTTTCTGGCGCGATCGCCGCCTGGCTGCTGATGAAACCGTCGGCTCCGGATCAGTCAGATCAGCAGAACACTCCGCAGGGGACGCCGATCGGGATGATCTCGATCCCTTCAGGCAACTTCAAGATGGGGCGCGACGACGGAAACGATTTCGAGA
>CALBSU010000322.1 GCA_937967285.1 uncultured Acidobacteriota bacterium | reverse complement strand
TACAGCTACAGGCCGTCAACAGGATACTGCTCTGCTGACGGCCTGATGGTTGCTGGGGTGAGGACCCGATGGAAAAAATTCAATGGAAACTTTTGAGCCCCCGGACTCCAAGTGGGAGAAGTCCAAATAGCGGGAGAAGACTTAGTATTCTTTAGCGGTCGAATGTGAGGGCTCAGCGCCACCCGAGAACGGTTTGGGTATCCGTCTCGTTCGGTGGCAGGCGCGATTTGGGACCGCGCCCGTCAAACTCTTTCTTCGCGCTCTACCGGCGGCCTTACGGCCGATTAGCAGGTCGCGTCAGTCGATGTGCCCCGTTTAATCTCCTGACGTGACCTGCTAATCGAAGCTGTAACCGTCGTCTGAATCCGACCCCCGTGTCCTTGCTCCATCCGCCGGTTACATTCTTGCCGGGAGCTGCGCTCCCGATTCCTTACAGAACTGCAAAAAACTTTTAGTTTCGATCCGCAGGTTGCGTCACCCGATGTGCCCCGTTCTCCGGATGGCGTAACCTGCGAATCGTATTGTAACCGTCGACCAAAATCCGACCCCCGTGTCTTTTCCGGTCGGGCGGTTACATCTGGCGTCGATCAGGATGCGATCGACTGAATTCAATCTGGTTGCCGGTTCGCAAGTCACGTCGCCCGATGTGCCCCGTTCTTCAGGCGGCGTAACCTGCGAACCGAATTGTGTGATCTTCGTCCGGGCTCCGACCCCCGTGTTCACCCGTCTTCCGATCACAAACTTGTCAACTCGTCATTCCGCGCTCGACTCGACTGTGCCGATCAGCGGGTTACGCGGTCCGTTGTGCCCCGTTCTACGGACTGCGTAACCTGCTGACCGAAGCTGTAACCGTCGTCTGAATCCGACCCCCGTGTCCTTGCTTCATCCGGCCGGTTACATTCCCTCGAGGAGCTGCGCTCCAAAATCAAAAAACTGTTTCCGGGAGAGCCGCACGGCGCATCAGAACCAGGCGCTGTGGTGAGGTGATGCCTTATCGAGCGGCCTGCGACTCTCCCTCTCTCGCGTCAACTTTTCAATCAACCGATTTTTACGTTATCGAGGAACCGTGCTTGCTCTTACTGACTTAACCTTTCCGGTTATCCGTTCCTCGCTCGGACGCCAGATGTAAAAGCAAGGGTCGTTCCACTCGAGGGAGTAAAATCAAATATTTTTGCAAATTGTTGTAATGATTCGAGATATAGTTTTGTTTATTTTTGGCGCGGAATTGGGGGCTGGCACGGGCTGATACTGAACAGGCCTCAAAGCCGGCCATGTGTCCACGTATGATGACAATTTTTGTTTACAGTAAACATTTATGGACAACAAAATGTGACATGTTCGCAGAGGGGGCAGAGAGTTTTTGAGAACGGCAAGGTTTGTTAAATGCCCTTTGGGCGAGACACCGGTTTTGAATATCCATAACATCGATCTCTGCCCACTCGACGTCTCTGTATTTAATATAATCAGAAGGGCAATTAGCGGATCGGCGGAAGACAATAAATGAACAATTAGTTTGAGGCGGGCAGAAGGTGTGTCATATGATGTAGCGGATATGAAGGAGAAGAAGAGGGTGGAAACAGGACCCGCAACAAAAACGAGGACCGGGAGCAGAAAGCGAGGGCCGTCGGTGCGCAAGACGGTGCTCGAAAACGGTCTGACGGTGCTCACCGAGTCGATGGCGCATACGGAATCGGTCAGTTTCGGGATATACCTGATTGGAGGATCGAGATACGAGCGTGCGGATGAGCACGGCATGTCGCATTTCATCGAACACGCGCTCTTCAAGGGGACGGGCAGGCGGACGGCGGCGCGGATCGCATCGGAGGCCGACAGTCTGGGCGGCAATTTCAACGCCTTCACCGCTCGTGACATAGTCGGGTATACCAATCATGTGCTGGTCGAGCATCTGCCGGAGGCCTTCGACCTGGCGGCGGACATCCTGACCGATCCTGCCTTCGACGAGGCGGAGCTCGATAAAGAGCGCAACGTGATCATCGAAGAGATCAAGATGACGGAGGATGATCCGAGCGACATCATCTACGACATATTTTACGGCAACTTCTATCCGGGATCCGCTCTGGGCAGATCGATACTGGGCACGCCGGAGACGCTGGCGGGCTTCACCTCGGCCGGCGTGCGTCGGTATTTCGAGGAGAATTACCTGCCGGAGAGGCTCTATATTTCGGCCGCGGGGAGGCTCGATCATGATCATCTGGTCGAGCTGGTTTCGCGCTATTTCGGCGGGCTGAATCGGGGAGGCGGGATGGCGGAGACGGAATGTCCCGTCCCGGCGACTCCGGAGACGCTGATCAGCAGGCCGGAACTGGAGCAGTCCCACATTCTGCTCGGGTTCCCGTGCCCGTCGGCGGTCAGCGAGGACCGTTATACGGTCAACCTGCTCGGACAGATTCTGGGCGGCGGGATGAGTTCGCGGCTCTTTCAGTCGGTCAGGGAGGAGCGCGGGCTGGTCTATGCCATCGATGCCGACATCAATGACTTTCTAGACTGCGGATTTCTGAGCATTTATGCCGGAGCCTCGACCGAGCAGTTGAATGAGACGATCGGTGCGATCATGGCCGAGGTCGAGAGGATCAGGACCGAGACGGTCGGCGAGGAGGAGCTGAGAAGGAACAAGGTTCAGCTCAAGACGGCCTTCAGGCTGGATCAGGAGTCGAGTTCATCGAGGATGGGCAGGCTGGCGGCCGATCAGATCTATTTCGGTCGATACTTTTCCCCCGAAGAGGTGGTGGCGCGGTTCGATGCGGTCAGCGGCGAGGATCTACTGCGGGTCGCGGAGGATATTTTTCGCCCGGAGAGGCTGGCATTGACGGTGCTCGGCAATCTCGAAGGATTCACGCTCGATCGGACGCTGCTGCATTAGAGGAGATCGGATCTTGGAGGTATTCCGCGAAGGATTGAGGCGACGGGAGTTCCTGGGTCAGTTTCTGGCTCTCGTCAGGCTGAGATACCGCATGATCTGGGCACACATGCGGACCGGCAGCGGCAGGATGACGCTGCTCTTTGCGGTCTATCTGCTGCTCGGTCTGGTGGCGGTGATCTTTCTGCTCGGCGGTCTGGGGACGGCCGTGGCGGCGATCGAGCTGGGGCAGGGCGAACCGATCGCCCGGCTGATGCTGGCCGGGCTCTTCGTCAACGGTGTGGGTTTGAGCCTGCTCTTCGGAGTCGGCCCGCGGGCGGCATTCACGGATGATTCGCTGCGGAGGTATCCGCTCAACCGTCATGAGAGGTTCATCGTCAGGCACGCGATCGGGCTGATGGATCCGACCTGGCTGCTGCTGGTGGCGGGAGTGATCGGCGTCGCGGCGGGTTTCGTCTGGCTTGGCGCCGGGACGGTTCTGACAGCTGTGCCGGCGGTTCTTCTCTTCATCACGGCCAACTATCTGGTCACGATCCTGCTGCTGACGCTGGTCGAGCTGATCATGCGGACGCGTCGTGGCGCCGCTCTGCTCGGCGGCCTGGTGCTGTTGAGCGTCTCGTTCGGACCTCTGGTGGTGGCATCGCTGGCCGCCTCGAAGCGTCTCGGCCTGCTGAAATTTCTCGATCTCCTGCTCAATCTGACGCCGCCCGGAGCGGCTGCCGCAATGATCGCGGGCGGAGATCTGCTCCGCATCTTCGGAGGATTGAGCCTGCTGGTCCTGTGGTGCGGCGCGCTCCTCTGGTTCCTTCTGCGGATCGAGACGCGGCCGCGGCCGGCGGCCTCGAGCGCCGGCGGGAAGCTGGAATGGGACGACTTCTATGACCAGTTCGGCGACCTCTTCGGTCCGCGATACGGGCCGCTGGTGAGCAAGTCGCTGCGCTATCACCTGCGCTGCAATCTGATCAGGTTCAGCCTTCTCACCTCGCCGATCATCGTGTTGATGGGCAAGTTCATCTTTCCGGGCGAGAGCCGGAAGAGTTTCTTCCTGATCTCGATCGCTATCTTCTATATTATGAGCGCGGCGGCGGCGGCCGGTCTGATGCTCAATCTGTTCGGTTTCGACGAGGCGGGCATCAGACGGTATGCGTTCCTGCCGATGAAATTCGGAGACGCGCTGAGGGCGGGAACGCTGGCCTCGATGGCGCTCAGGCTGCTGACCGTCTGCGCCGCCTTCACGCTCTGGCTTGTCTTCTACAATCGTGAAGCGCTCAACTGGCGGATGCTGGTCATGATCGTCTCCGTCGCCCTGGCCAGCCTGCTGATCTTCAATGCCCTCGGCATCTGGACATCGGTCTTTTCGCCGAAAAATTCCGACTTCGACGCGATCTGGAACAACCGGCTCTCGCTTGGCGGGAACATCGTCATGATCGGCGGGATTCTGATTCCGTTCTGGGCTATGATGGCGGTCATGGGCCGGGTCGGCGAGGAGCTTCTGCTGAGGTACTGGTGGGCGCCTCTGATCCTTCTTCTGATCGGCGCCGGATTTTTCGCCTTCACCACGCGGATCGTCGATTCCGCGCTGGACCCGCGGCGTGAAAAGCTGATCAATCAGATCGCGGGGGCCCGTGACGGTTAGGCGCACCGTCCCATTGATCTTACCGAAAAAGCGATGAAACCAGGTGTCGAGATGACAGTCACGAGCAGCGAGATCACAGCGGAGAACGATGCGCCGGCGGGTGCGGCCGAGCGGATCGCTATCGGAATTGCAAACCTGACCAAGCAGTATGGCGATCTGACGGCGGTCGACGATCTGTCGCTCGAGGTCCCGACGGGCAGGCTGTTCGGGTTTCTGGGACCGAACGGGGCGGGCAAGAGCACGACCATCGGATGCCTGACGGGTCTCATCGATCCGACTTCAGGCTCGATTGAGCTGCTCGGCCGGCGGTTCGATGCCGACAATGTCGAGCTCAAGCGTCGGATCGGCGTCATGCCCGAGGGGTTGGCGCTCTTCGATCAGCTCTACGCCCACGAGTTTCTGGCCTTCAATGCGCGGATGTACGGTCTGGATGAGCCGACCACACGCCAGCGCGTCGAGGAGCTGATTACGGTCCTCGACCTGACTTCGGCAACCGGCAAGCGGCTGGCCGAGTTCAGCACCGGAATGCGCAAGAAGGTCGCCTTCGCCGCCGCCATCATCCATCGCCCGGAGATACTTTTTCTGGACGAGCCCTTCGAGAGCATCGATCCGGCCGGCGTGGCGATGCTCAAGGACTGGCTGCGCCGTTTCGTCGCCGGAGGACGGACCGTCTTCATGACCACGCACGTGCTCGAGACCGTCGAGCG
>CALBSU010000321.1 GCA_937967285.1 uncultured Acidobacteriota bacterium | reverse complement strand
GCGGCGCTCGGCGAGATACCGAAAGCGCTCGGTCTCAAGGCTCGACTCGAGATGGCGCCGGCAAGGGAATGAGCCGGCGCTCATCTCCACCTCACGCCATAATCTTGACCTTGGCAGACAAAACCAGCATCATAAGCCGACTCCGTCGGGAACGACGAGAGAAACCATCCGGGCGGTTGACCTGCGACGACCGGATCAAAAAACCGTTACACGTAACTGCAGACTTCACCTGATGAATCTGATCACCAGAGTATTAGTCGAAGTACAGGAGCTGACGCTGCTGATCTGGCGAGTGGTGCGCGGCCTGTCGCGGAGTCCGCGATACTGGAGCGAGACCGTCAGACAGATGGATACCCTCGGCTTTGGAAGTCTCGCGATCATTCTGTTGACCGGTACGTTCACCGGAATGGTGCTGGCGCTCAACTCCGCCAACACGCTCCAGAAGTTCGGCGTCCAGAGCGTCACCGGCCAGCTTGTCGCGACGAGCCTGATTCGCGAGCTGGGACCGGTCCTGACCTGCCTCATGCTGGCAGGGAGGGTCGGATCGGGAATCGCCGCCGAGCTGGGATCGATGCTCGTCAGCGAGCAGATCGATGCGATGCGCGCGCTCGGCACCGATCCGATCAAGAAGCTCGTCGCTCCGCGGATCATCGCCCTCGTTGCGATGGCGCCGATCCTGACGGTGATCTGCGATTTCGTCGGAGTGCTGGGCGGGCTCTTCGTCTCGATCACACTGCTTCATCAGCCCTCGACGGTCTATATGGCATCGGCCCGCGATGCGGTCGATTACAACGAGATCATCGGAGGTCTGATCAAGCCGACGGTCTTCGGATTCATCATCGCCATCATCGGCTGTTACAAGGGATTGAGCACCACCGGCGGGACGGTCGGGGTCGGGCGCTCGACCACTCAATCGGTCGTGGTCGCCTCGATCATGGTCATTGCCGTCGATTTTCTGCTCTCGAAACTGATCATCTCATTGCTCCTGGAGCCCTGAATCAGCGACCCCGGCTGATCCGACTAGAATATGACCAATAATTTCAACGCCATCGAGTTCCAGGATGTATCACTGGCCTTCGGCGACAATGTGATACTCAATCGGGTCAGTTTTCATGTCAGATACGGCGAATCGAAGATCGTCATGGGCGGATCGGGAACGGGCAAGTCTACGCTGCTGCGACTGGTGCTCGGTCTGCTCAAGCCGGATTCCGGCAGGATACTGGTCGACGGCGAGGACATCACGAACTACAACGAAGAGCAGTTGATGAAAGTCCGCAGCAAGATCGGAATGGTCTTCCAGGAAGGGGCGCTCTTCGACAGCCTTTCGGTCTACGACAACGTCGCGTATCGGCTGCGCGAGCAGAAGGTGCCTGAAGAGACGATCCAGGCCGTCGTCATGAGAATGCTGCGGTTCGTCGACCTCGAAGACGCGGTCGGAAAGATGCCGAATGAACTTTCGGGCGGCATGCGCCGCCGCGTCGGCATCGCGCGGGCGCTGGTCGGCAATCCGAAGATCATCCTCTACGATGAACCGACCGCAGGGCTCGATCCGATCACCGCGCGGACGATCTGCGAGCTGGCGCTCAAGCTGCGCGATCTCGAGGAGGTCTCTTCGATCTTCGTCACCCACAGGCTTCAGGACATGGAGGTCCTGGCCAACGAATACGTCATCCGCGACGACAGCGGCAACCTGATCTTCGAACATGAAGGCGACAGGCTTTGCCTTATCAACACCAAATTCATTATGCTAAAGGACGGGGACATCATCTTCAGCGGCACCGACGAGGAGATGAAGCTGGAGGACAACCCCTACATTCGCAGGTTCCTGTCCTGAGGTCAGTAGATTGAAGAGCCCGGCCGCCGATGCGCGCGGCCCGGCGCAGTTGGAGGTTTTATGCCGCAGAGCAAGCAGCTTGGTTTCTCGGAACTCCGTGTGGGCTTTCTGGTCCTGCTCAGCATTGCGATCCTGATCTTCGTCATCTTCACCGTCAGCGGAGACATCAAGATCCCGGGGCTTTCCCGGACGACGAGGGTGAGGACCAAGATGGCCAGCGTCGACGGGCTTCGCGAAGGGGCCGAAGTGCGACTTTCCGGCAAGAAGGTCGGCAGCGTCCGCGACCTCGTCTTCTCCGAGCAGATCCCGACCAATGCGACCGCACAGAACAATATCGAGATCGTCATGGAGATCGACGGGACACTCGACGGGCGTCCCGCCTTCGAGCGTATTCGCAACGATTCCGAGGCCGTGCTCAAGAGCGCCGGCGTGCTGGGCGACAACGTCATCGATATCACGCCCGGCACGATGAACGGCAAGCCGATTCGCGACAACGACTATATCAACAGCCGCGAGCAGAAGAGCGTCGGAGACATTCTCAACGCCGCCCAGACCGCCGTCACCAACCTCAACGTCATCTCGGACGACATCAAGACCATGACCGGCAGGCTGCGCGAGGGCAAGGGGTCGATGGGCCGGTTCCTCAATGACGAGGACTTCTACGTCGATCTCGACCGGAGCGTCAGGCAGGCCGAAAATCTTCTCCGCTCGATCAGGGAAGGCGAGGGCACCGCTGGCAAGCTGATCAACGATCCGACTCTCTACACTCAGGCCACCGAGACCGTGGCCGAACTCCGCAAGATCTCGACCCAGATCTCCAGTCAGATCGACTCCGGCCGCGGGACCATCGGCAAGCTGGTCAAGGATGAGGAGCTCTACAATCGCGCCAGCTCGCTGATCGCACGGATCGACGAAACCTCCACCAGGCTCGAACGGACGATGGCCAAGATCGAGCGCGGAGAAGGCAATCTCGGCAAACTGATCAATGACGAGAAGCTCTACGCCGATGCCCGCGATACGATCGAAAAACTGAAGGTCATCGCCGACCGGCTCGAACGCGGCGAAGGGTCGGCGGGGATGCTTCTCAAGGACGACAAGCTCTACAACAACGTCAACACGATGTCCGCCGAGATCACCAAACTGCTCTACGACTTCCGCCAGAATCCGAAGAAGTATCTGTCGGTCAAGGTCGCGCTCTTCTGATCATTCTTCGATGGGGTAGCCGGCTTCACGCCATGCCCTGATGCCGCCGGCCATCGACCAGACGTTGCGGTAACCCATCTTCTGCAGATTGTCGGCCGAGAGGGCCGAGCGGTAACCGCCGCCGCAGTAGAGGACTATTTCGGCATCCGCGTCCGCTGCCAGGTTGTGGATGTCCCGTTCGAGGATTCCCCGCCCGAGGTGAGATGCCCCGGCGGCGCGGCCCGCTTCCCATTCGTGATCCTCGCGAATGTCCAGGAAGTGGAAATCGTCCCCGGCCTCCAGTTTACGCATCACCTCCTCGATCGTTACCTCGCGGATCCGCGTCTTTGCATCATTGCACAGATTGTCGAACACCTCGGAATGTTTCATGAGCTGAACCTTTCTGACCGTGAAGTAAAAAGTAGAAAGTAGAAAGTAGAAAGTAGAAAGGGCCGGGCTGTAACAAACTTTCTACTTTCTACTTTCTACCTTATACTCTGCATTGTATGCCGATAACCCCTCAACAATACAGGCAGATTGAAGAGCTGTACAATGAAGCTCTGAAGCTGAAGCCCGAAGAGCGCGAATCCTGGCTGGATGAAGCCTGCCGGGGCGATAAGGTGCTTCGTGACGAGGTGCTGGGGCTTCTTTCATCGAATGAGACGGCCGGAAGTTTCCTCAACAGACCCGCCTTCGAGATGGGGTTGGACGATACGGCGACACAGCAGATCGAGACGAAGATCGGGAAGCAGATCGGTCATTACCGCATTCTCGCGCAGCTTGGATCGGGTGGGATGGGAGATGTCTATCGCTGCGAGGACCTGATGCTCGGCCGCGAGGTGGCGATCAAGTTCATGAATGTGAGGATGCTGAGCGGGGAGGTGGCGCAGCGGAGGTTCTTCATCGAGGCTCAGGCGGCCGCCCGGCTCGACCATCCGAACATCTGCGCGGTATACGAGATCGGCCGGGATGAGGATCTGCTCTACATCGCGATGCAGTACATCGAGGGGGAGACGCTGGCCGAGCGCATCCGCAAGGGCCCGATCGAGACGCTCGAAGCGCTGACCTACATCTCGCAGATCGCCGATGCTCTGAGGGACGCGCATGAGCGGGGGATCATCCACCGCGACATCAAGCCGCACAACATCATGATCACGACGCGCCGGCAGGCCAAGCTGCTCGATTTCGGTCTGGCGAGAATATCGAACGAGGGCGGGGCCGGCGATGAGAGCACCGAAGAGACGATGCAGCATCTGACGGCGCCGGGCAAGATCGTCGGGACGGTCTCCTACATGTCGCCCGAACAGGCGAGCGGCGAGATGCTCGATGCGCGGACAGATCTCTTCAGCCTCGGAGTCGTCTTCTATGAGATGCTGACCGCGACCCGTCCCTTCAGCGCCGAGAACTCAGTCGCCACGCTTTCGGCCATCCTGACGCGCGATCCGGATCCGATCTCGCTTCACAACAGGGATGTTCCGCCCGATGTCGAGTACGTCATTCAGAAACTCCTGGCGAAGAAGCGCGAGGCGCGATACCAGACGGCCGCGGAGCTGCTCGACGACGTGGCCGAACTGATCAGGGGCCTCCACACTTCGGGATCGGTCTCCGGTTTCGTGACGGGCGAACGGAAGTTCCGGCCGCCGGTCAAAAAGGCGATCGCCGTTCTGCCTTTCGCCGATATGAGCCCGAAGAAGGACCAGGACTATTTCTGCGAGGGGATGGCCGAGGAAGTGATCAACGCGCTCTCGCAGGTCGAAGGCCTGAGCGTCGTCTCGCGCAGTTCGGCCTTCCAGTTCCAGGGCAAAAATTACGATCTGCGCGAAGTCGGAGAAACGCTCCGGGTCAACGTGGTTCTCGAAGGCAGCGTTCGGCAGGCCGGAAACAGGCTGAGGATCGCCGCCCGGCTGGTCAATGTGTCCGACGGGTTCCACATCTGGTCGGAGAGCTATGACTGCGAGATGAAGGATGTCTTCGATATTCAGGACGAGATATCGAGGGCGATCGTTCAGGCGCTCAAGATCAAGCTCGTCGGCGAACAGAAGAATCAGCTCATCCGCCGTTACACGGACAACATCGAGGCCTATCATCTCTACCTCAAGGGGCGCCACTACTGGAACAAGCGCGTCGCCAGCTCGGTTCGGATGGCGATGCAGTATTTCCAGGAGGCGCTGGCCGAGGATCCCGAATACGCTCTGGCCTACGCAGGGATCGCCGACTGCTACATCGTCCCCGGCTATTACGGCCTGATGGACGCCCGCAAGGTCATGCCGCTCGGACGCGAAGCGGCGCTCAAGGCCATCTCGATCGACGACAAGCTGGGCGAGGCCTACTGCACACTGGGCATGATCAGCAGCGTCTTCGACTTCGAGTGGCTCAAGGGCGACAACTACTTCCGGCGCGCCCAGGAGCTGACTCCGAGTTACGCCAATTCCTTCATGTGGCATGCTCTCTTCAATCTGGTTCCGACCGGCCGGCTTGAAGACGCACTGAAAAAAGCGCAGAAGGCGAGGGAACTCGATCCGCTCAACGCGGCGATCAATACGGTTGTCGGGGCGACGCTCTATTACCAGACCATGTATGTCGAGGCGATCGAGGAGTTGCGGGAGACGGTCGAACTGGCGCCGGATTTTCCGATCGCCCACTATTATCTGGCGAAATCGCTGGCGCAGACGGGCGATTATGAATCCGCGGTGGCGGAGTTCGAGAAGACGCGCGACCTGCTCAGCGGGAGCCCGGTCTCGCTCGGCTCTCTCGGCTGGTGTTACGCCAGGTTCGACCGGCGGGACGAGCTCAACGAAATCCTCGGGAAACTGAATGCCATGGCCGCGGAGCACTATGTGCCGGCGATCAAACTGGCCGAGATTCATCTGGCGCTCGGGGAATATGACAGGGCCATCGAGTTGCTCGAGAAGGGATTCGAGGAGAGGTGCAGCCTCATGATCTGGGTCATGATCGATCCGATCTACGAACCTCTCAGGGAAGACAAAAGATACCAGGACCTGCTTAGACGCATGGGGCTCTCAGTCTGAGTGCGGCGGGTCACAGCTTGCAATCCGAAAGACAATCAGTTTAACCCTATCCGCGGATTATGCCGCCACTCGTGAAGAATGACCGCGACCGGTCAGCGACGGTGATGGAAGGCGGTAGTGTATGAAAGATCGAACTGAGGTGCGTGGCGATGAAGACGATCAAGGTTCTGGCCATTGACGGCGGCGGCGTACGAGGGGTAATTCCTGCGATGATCATCCGCGAACTGGAACGCCTGACGGGCAAGCCGATGGCCGAACAGTTCGACGTCATTGCCGGGACATCGACCGGAGGCTTCCTGACGCTCCTCCTGACCAAGCCGGGACCAGACGGCAGACCGCTCTATTCCGGCCAGGACATCGTCGATCTGTATGTCAACCACGCCAGGGATATTTTCCATCGCTCGGGTTGGCGCGCCTTTCTGACGCTCAACGGCTGGCTGCGTCCGAAATATCCCGAGAAGTCGGTTCTCTCGACTTTCGAGACCTATCTCAACCGGAATCGGCCCCATAAATTGAGCGAGCTGGTGACCGATGTGCTGATCACCGGTTACGAGATCGAACAGCGCGAGGCCTTCTATTTTCAGAGGTGCAAGGCGATCGAGGACGAAGACTGGGATTTCTATCTGGTCGATGTCGCCCGGTCGACGACCGCGGCGCCGACGATCTTTCCGGCGGTCATGATAAACAATGTCAGCGGCAAAAGGACGCTCAGGATGATCGACGGCGGTCTGGTCGCCAACAATCCGGCGGCGCTGGCGCTGGCCGAAGCGATCAGGCAGGGGGGCGAGACGACGAACTATCTGGTCGTCAGTCTCGGCACGGGAAACTACGAAAAACCTCTCCCGTACAGCAAGGCGCGGAACTGGGGGCTGCTCGCCTGGGCGACGAGGATCGCGGAGGTCCTGTTCGACGGCAACAGCCATCTGGTCGAGACATCGACCGAGGAGATCGTCCAGGCCCTCAACCGGCCGGTCGGAATGGCCGTTCCGGCATACGGTGAAGTTCACGATGAGAAGCATTACTACCGGTTTCAGGTCCAGTTGAACCGGTTAAACGACGGGACCGACAACGTGGATCCCGTGAACATCAGCGAACTGCAGGAGGCCGCGATCGAGATGATCGACCGGCGGAGGGCGGAGTTCCAGGAGCTGGCCGAAAAACTGAAGAGGCACTGATGGCGGATATTCTGGAGGGGAATGCGGCGACCGCTCGTCTGCCGCGGAGGGCTCGAACGAAGACGGGCTTCGGGATTGCGCTGCCTGCAGCGGGCATCGCCGTCGCGCATCTGCTGCCGCTGACGCTCTTCTACACCGGCACGAAATGGCGCGACTGGATGGTCTTCGCGGGAATGTACGTCCCGATGGTCTTCGCCGTCGGGGCAGGGCTCCACCGTTACTTTTCGCATCGCGCCTTCAGGACCAGCCGGACTTTTCAGTTCATGCTCGGGCTGTTGAGCTGTTGTTTCTTCGGCGATCCGATCGGTTTCACCGGCAAGCATCGCCTGCATCACAGGCATTCCGATACGGCCGGGGATGTTCATTCGCCCCGGCAGGGATTCTGGCATTGCTGGTTCGGGAGCCTGGTCGATGACGGGCTGACCGAGGAAGAGATCCTGGCGGCCGCGTCGGATCTGACGAAATATCCCGAACTGATGTGGCTGCACAGGTATTTCTGGGTGCCGGCGGTCGCTCTGATGGCCGTCATCCTGGCCGTCGGAGGATACACGATGCTCGTGACCGGCTACATCCTGAGCTGGGTGCTGATCACCCTCCACGGCCCGTGCACAGTCAATTACTTTTGCCATCGCGGGACATCCCGCAATTACGAGACCGGCGACGATTCGACCAACAAGCTCTGGGTATCGATCTATCTGCTCGGCGAAGGATGGCATAACAACCATCATCATTACCCCGGATCGGCGCGCGCCGGATTCTTTTCCGGTGAGATCGACCCGCTCTTTTCGATTCTCAGGCTGCTCGAGCGCTTCGGCCTGATCTGGGATCTGAGAGTTCCGCCCGAACACGTACTCGAGTCTGGAAGAAGGGATGAGAAGATATGCGCGTAGCGGTGATCGTGGTCTGGCGTCCGAAGAACTTTCCGGATTGGACCGGAAGAACGGGCGAGCTGGCGAAGCGAATCCCCGGCCCGCTGGCCGGCGACGGCGGGGCCGCTCCGTATGTCGGGATCCACATCGCTTCGCTCCTGCCGCGGGACTGGGAGATCACGCTCGTCCATGAGATGGTGCGGGATGCAGATCCCGAGATGGATGTCGAGGCCGTCTTTCTCTCGACCATGGATTTCTGCGCGCCGCGCGCCCGCGACCTCGGCCGCCGGTTTCGCGCCCGGGGCGTCAAGGTCATCGTCGGCGGACTCTACCCGACCCTCAACCCGGAATATTTCTCCGATTCGGCCGATGCCGTTGTGGTCGGCGAGGCCGAAGGCGTCATGCCGCGCCTGATCGAGGATCTCAGGCGGGGGGACCTCTCGCCACGCTACGAGGCTTCTACCTTGTCGGATCTGAGCGATCTGCCCGTTCCGCGCTACGATCTGGTCGAGACCGATTTCAAAGTCACGATGCCGTACGAGGCGACCCGCGGCTGTCCGTTCACCTGCTCCTTCTGCGTCCTCTCGGCGATCAGAGTGCCCTATCGCAGGCGACCGATTCCGAACGTCCTGCGCGATATCAGCAATATCCCCTCAGGCTGGGACTGGCGTCAGAGGAAATATCTCATCTTCTGGGACAACAATCTCGGCGCGGATCGCAGATACTTTCGCGATCTCTGCGAGGCGCTGGTACCGATGAAACGGATCTGGGGCACCGAGACCTCGATCGATACCGTCACTCCGGAATCGGCGCGTCTGATGGGCAGGTCCGGCTGCCGCTTCGTCTACATCGGCCTCGAAAGCCTCTCACAGGAGAGCCTCAAAAACTCCAACAAACGGCAGAACAAGGTGGCGGAGTTCAAGCGTCGGCTGGGATATCTCCACGACAACGGCGTCATGGTCATGAGCATCTTTCTGCTCGGACTGGATGGCGATACTCCGGAATACATCGAACGGCTCCCGGAGATGATTCACGAAATCGGAGTGGACGTCCCGGTCATCTCCTTCGCCGCGCCGATCGAGGGAACCACCTTCTACAACGACCTCAGAAGCAACGACCGACTCCTGCCGGGAGACATCCTCGGCGGCATGGACGGTATGCATCTGGTCTACAAACCGCTCAATATCTCCCCGGATGAGCTCGAGATAGCGCTCATGCAGTGCATGCGAAAACTCTACAGCCCGGGCTTCGTCGCCCGCCGCGTCGCCCGGCGTCTCAGGACGGGATTCTGGGGAGGTCTCTCGAATGCCACGGCCAACGTCTTTTATGCGGCATTCCAGCGTTCGCTCTCGAATGCGGGCCTCGAAAGGATCAGGAACCGGGGCCCCTGGCCGGGCTGAAAGGGGCCACGACCGGCAGCTATTTCCTTGTCAGCAGCAGCAGCGAAACACCGGGGCGCAGAATGTAGACGCGCTTCCTGAGTGTGAAATCCGTCAGTTCGTCGAGAGCCGGCCGCTGGCCGATGCCCCCGATGATGATCGACTGCGGGATGACCGGCGCCCGGCCTTCGACGCGATTGAGGCCCCCGGTGTATGCGACGTGCCGGTAGTCGCGGAGGTACCACGGCAGCGGCCAGTAGTCCGGCGAGGCGACGTAGATGCCGGTATCATTTCCGGCAGTGCCGCTGCCGGTCGCCTTTCGAATATCGTTGACCAGCTCCAGAAGTTCTCTGTCCGTCTGCGCATAGACGTATCCGAACATTCCGTTGTTCCAGGGGCTGAGATTCCATTTCTCGCCGTACGACTGAAAGTAACCGGTCCGGTTGGAGTTGTCGTCGTACTTCTCGAAGTTGAGCCGCCAGGCCACGATCAGGCTCAGCGCGGCGACCGCCAGACCGGCGACTGTCCAGAGGACCTGCAGTGGCTTCCACCGCAGCAGACCCATGATGGATTCGAATGCGTAACCGGTCACGAGCGCCATCGGAACGATGAAACTGATCGCCAGCCATGGCGTTTTGTATCCGATGATCGAGTATGCCAGCGCCATCCCCATCGTCCATGCGCCGGCCATGAGCCAGAACCTCGACCCCTTCCAGACGATCAGTATTCCGCCGATCACGGAGCCGCACAGCAGCGGCAACTCCATCTTGAGCAGGATCGCAAAATAGTACCAGAACCCTTTGACGTGTTCCGTTCCCGCCCGTCGCGACCAGAGCTGCACCGACTCGGCTGCGTCCGCAACGCCCTTCCAGTGAGTCAGAAAGGATGAATAGAAGAGTATGTTGATGAAGACGAAGATCACCAGGCCGGCCATGGCGTGATCGAGCGACGGCAGCATCCCGCGCAGCTCGCGGAGCAGTCTGAGGATTATCCGATCACGCTCCCCGCTTCGCAGCAGATCCCAGATCATGGCCAGAAAGATTGCGATCGCGACTACCGCGACGGTCAGGATCGCCGACTCCTTCGTGGCGAAGAGAAGCCCCGTCGAGACCGCCGTCAATACCATCCAGCCGAATCCCTTTGACTCAACGTAACGCACCGCCCCGACGATCATGCCGAGCGTGAAGAGCCCGAAGCTCATCTCGTGAATGAAGTCGCGGGAGAAATAGACCAGTCCGGGCGAGAGCGCCATGCAGAATGCCGCCGCCAGTGTTCCCGCCGTCCCCAGCTTTCTCCTGAGGCCCCAGGCGAGCAGGATGGTCAGCGTCCCCGCCAGCGCCGGCCAGAGACGGAGCGCGAAATCCGTCTCGCCGAAGAGCCTTACCGCCGCCAGCGAGAAATAGTAGAGCGTGGGTCCGTGATAGTTCGTGGGATTGTATTGATAGTATCCGTCACGCGCCAGATTGAGCAGGAAATGCGCGTTGACCCCTTCGTCGTGATGGAAAGGTTTGATCCCGATCTGATCCAGCCTCAGCCAGGCCCCGAGCAGGACGATCAGGATAAATGCCGCCGCTGACAGCCGCCTCGCCGGCCCCCTCGCTTCTCCAGTCAACATAGATCCGCCAGCCCGAAAGAAAAGAGGCAGGCGATCTTCCGATCGCCTGCCTCCGGTTTGATCGCTTACGCGATGTTTCCGATTAACGGCGTCTGCCGCGGCGTCCGCGCTCCGGGGTCACCGGACCGGGATCGACCGCCGCCGCGCCCGCAGGATCGTCAGCGCCCGACGGGACGAGCCAGATCTTGATCTGGGATCCGTCACTCGAGACGCCCGACGGACGGACGACGATGCGGTTGGCGTCGATCGCCGTACCGAGACCGCCATCAGCCAGACGATCGCGAACGTTCTTCGCCCTCTGAAGATCCAGATCGGCCGGACGTTCCTTCTCGCCGCGGTAGCCGTCGATGACGACCTTGGCACCCGGATCGGCCTGCAGCGCCGGGATGACCTGGTTGCTCAGGACGTCCTTACAGGCGTTGTCGACGCGACCATTGTTGGTGCGGAAGGTGCGGCACTCGCCGAGCTCGCTCGCCCTCGGCTTGACCGGAGCAGGCGGAACCGTGATCGAGATCCGCGCTGAACCGCTCGCCGAGCAGTTGCCGGCATCCGAGATGGCCTTGACCGTAACTTCGATCGTCGTGCCGCCGGTGACGCCGGTCGTGTCGAGCTGAGCGCTCATGTTGCTGCCGCTGATGTTGCCGGCCGTGGACGACCACTCGTAACGGACGTTGCCGTAGTTGCGGCCGCCGGTCACGCCGGAGGTCGAGAAGTTGACCTTGACGCCTGCGTCGACGCTCGTCTGGTCAGCCGTCACATCGAGGTTCGGGCCGAAGCAGACCGTCAGCGGCGGGCAGCTCGTCACGCGGATCGTCTTCGAATCGAAGGCGACGCATCCGCATCCGTCATCCACCTGGACCGTGATCGTGTAGTCGCCAGGCGCCAGACCCGTCGTGTCGAAGGTCGTGTTGACGCCTTCGCCGCTGATCCGACCGCCGGTCGTCGACCAGCCGTAGAGCAGCGTATCGCCGTCCGGATCGGAGGCCACGGCGCGCAGCGCAACCTGGTCGCCCGCGCAGACCGTCGTCGCCGACTCACGCAGCAGATCGTCCGAGCCTCTCGTCACAGCGCCGAGCTCCATGTTGACCGTCGGCGGCTGGTTCGGAAGGATCGGCTCGACGCGCTCGTTGACGTGCCCGATCGAAAGTCCGGCAATGAAGCCGTTCGGGCTCCGGAGATCGAACTCCGAAAGCCAGTTCAGATGACGCTGAAAGGCCGCGTGAATCGCCAGCCAGCGGTGGGGATAGATACGGGCGCCGGCGATCAGATCGACCGGGCTGTTCTGAAGCAGCGACGGGGTCCGCGAACCGACCCAGTGCGTCGAACTGACCTCGGCCACGAACTGCAGATACTTGCTGACCGGGAAGTCGAAACCGATTCCCGCGCGCAGCTCGTTCGGCAGATCCAGCGCGCGCTCGCTGCGACCGTAACCCTGGATCACTCCGCAACCCGCGCAGAGCGGACCGAGCTCCATATCCTCAGCTCTCGGATCGCCCTTCTTGATGAAGCCGACGTTGGTCGAGAGATTGATGTACTTGTGCAGCCGGCCGTCGAATGCCGCGATCACTCCGTAATCCCACGCGCCCGTGCCGCGGCCGCGCTGGAGTCCGGTGTTGAGAGTCCTCGAATACGGGATCTTGACCAGCGGAATGAGCGTGAAGCCGAACGGATTCTTCGGACCCGTGAAACGGATCTTTCCGCCGACCAGCACGTCGCCGCCCGGATGGGAGTCGGCGAAACGCGACAGGAACGGGGCGTTCGGATAGTAGCTCGGATTGACGTTCGGGAGCAGCGCCGGAAGGATGCCTCCGACCGGGGCGCCGAGACCGACGTAGACCGCCGTGTCGTTGCCGCTCGGACGAGCCGTGAACGGAGCCAGGTTCCTCGAACCCGGGATCACGCACGGTCCGGGGAATCCGCCGTTGCCGCACGGATCGCCGTAGAGTACCGAGGCCGCGTTCTGACCCGGAACGATCACCAGGCGACCGGCCGGCAGCGTCTTCGTCCTGACGTCAGGCAGATAGAATCCGCTCAGGAGGGCAGGCCTTCCCACGGCCACGACTTGCTGGGCAGTCCAATTGACGAAGAGCTCGAAATGGTCGCTGAATCCGACCTGGAAATTGATCGGATAGTTCTGGAAGGCGATATCGCCCGGATCGCGGTGAAAATGGTTGGCAAAGAATCCGAAGTTGAACTCGCCTTTCCGCAGAGTCTGTGCATCGTAGACCGTGAATAAGCCCGTACCGCCGTTGACGGTAGGAGCCAGATTGCGAGGATCTTCTGTTGAGCGTGGTGTCTGAGCCGTCACGACGGTCCCGACAAGCAGGAGCGTCAGCATCAGACCAAGCAGTCTTCTCGCAAAACTCATATTTCTCCTCCTGGAAATGGGTGACATTGAATTGAATAAGTTATGTTTATACTTCTGATTACCGTTTATTGAAACCCTTTGTCCATGCGCCCGTTCATCGTTCGACATGTGTTTGATCACATTGCCTGAACAGGCTCAATCGACCTGATTACCGGCGCCACTGCTGCAATCGAGCCTGTCACCGGACGTGAACTGGATTTCAATAACTTCTTTTGCCGCAATAATTCCAATCCACCACGAATCAGACCATCATCAGCGATGAGCGATTCAGGAAAATTGTCAAACATTACGCGGCGACAATTTAAGATGAAGACTGGACGCAACTTCGCACAAACATTATACGATAGACCCGTTCATGTCAAACTAATTCAGCATTTCTGGCAAAGACCGCGGATGCGAAATCCGACCACTTTCCGGGACATTCGGACCGCCGGTCGGAAGTCGGGTGTCAGGCATAGATGCCCCTCAGTCTGGTGACGTAAGCCACGCGGTCGATGGCCAGCATGTAGGCGGCGATTCGCATATTGACCTGGTGGCTTTCGGCGTACTTGCAGACGTCGTTGAATGCCGCGACCATGATGTCCTGTAACCGCTCGTTGACCATCTCTTCCTTCCAGAAATATCCCATCCGGTCCTGCACCCATTCGAAGTAGCTGCAGGTAACGCCGCCGGCGTTGGCCAGAATATCGGGGATGACGAAGACGCCCTTCTGTTCGAGGATCCTGTCGGCATTGGCGGTGGTGGGTCCGTTGGCCCCCTCGGCCAGGATGCGGCATTTGATCTTGTCGGCGTTCTTGCTGGTGATCTGGTTTTCGGTTGCGGCCGGAAGCAGGATTTCGCAGTCGACCTCGAGCAGTTCGTGATTGGAGAGCGGTTCGGCCTCGGGGAACTTCTCGAACGATTTGTGCCGGGCGATATATTCCATCGCGGCAGGGACGTCGATTCCCCGCGGGTTGTAAATTCCGCCGTGGATGTCGGAGAGGGCGACGATGCGGTAGCCTTTTTCGAACATCAGTTTTGCGGCGGTGCCTCCGACGTTGCCCGAGCCCTGGATGGCGACCCGCGTCTTTTCGACCTCGAGTCCGAGTTTGTTGACGGCCTCGTCGACGGTGAAGAGCAGTCCGCGTCCGGTCGCTTCGCGGCGCCCGCGAGAGCCTGAGAGATCGATCGGCTTGCCGGTAACGGCGGCGGTGACGGTGTGGCGGGCATGCATCGAAAAGGTGTCCATGATCCACGCCATGGTCTGCTCGTTGGTGTTCATGTCGGGCGCCGGGACGTCACGTTCGGGCCCGATGAAATCGATCAGCTCGGCGGTATAGCGGCGGGTCAGCCGCTCGAGTTCGAGGATGGTCATATGAGAGGGATCGCAGATGATGCCTCCCTTGGCGCCGCCGAACGGGATATTGACGACCGCGCACTTCCAGGTCATCCAGGCGGCCAGCGCCCTGACTTCGTCGAGCGTGACGTCGGGCGCGTAGCGGATACCGCCCTTGGCCGGGCCGCGGGCGAAGTTGTGCTGCACGCGATATCCGGTGAAAACCTCGATCCGTCCGTCCTCCATGTAGACGGGGATATAGATGGTGATTTCACGATTCGGAACTCGCAGCACCTTGTACAGATCGGGGTCGAGATCGAGCAGTTTCGCGGCGTCGTCGAAACGCGACATCATCGACTCGAAAGGGTTCTCTTCCCTGATCACTCTGACGTCGTCTACATAAGCTGGCACAGAAACCTCCGGTGGTCATTCTGCAGGGCGTCCTGTATCTCCCGCCTGCATCTCTCGGTTGATGGTCTTCAGTATTGTATCGGGCCGACGATCGTTGCCGTCGGCTCCGTTAATCCGGCCGCCGGTCAGTCGGCCGCCGATTGCTTCAATGATTCGTTGAGCGATCCGGTTCGGTAGCCGCCCAGGTCGAGGGCGACATAGCGGAAGCCGAGTTCCCGGATCGTCTTTTCGATGCGCGACGCCATCTCGATGTCGAGGGCGCGCGGCATCTCTTCCGGAGCGATCTCGATACGCGCCACGTCGCCGTGATGCCTGACGCGGAGGAGGCTGAAGCCGAGCGAGCGGAGCCGCGCCTCCGCGCGTTCGATAGCCGACAGTTTTTCGATCGTCACGGGCATGCCGTAGGGGATGCGCGACGAGAGGCAGGCCGATGCCGGCCGGTCCCAGACGGGCACGCCCGAGCGGTGAGCCAGCTCGCGAATCTCCCCCTTGGTCAGCCCGGCCTCGATCAGCGGGCTCCGTACGTCGAGTTCGCTCGCGGCCTGCCTGCCCGGACGGTAATCGCCCACGTCGTCGGCATTGTTTCCGTCGCAGATATGATCGAAGCCCAGCTCGCCGGCCAGCGTCCGGAGCCTCGAGAACAGTTCGTGTTTACAGAAATAACAGCGGTTTGAGGGATTTGCGCGGTAGTTCTCGTCCAGGATCTCATCGGTCGTGATGAAGCGGTGATTGAGCGAGAACTTCTCGACGATTTCGAGCGCGTCGTTGCGCTGGAAATCGGGATAACTGGGGCTTTCGCCGGTCACGGCGAGGGCGCGCGGCCCGAGCTCCTCGGCGGCGATGACCGCGAGGTAGGCGCTGTCGACCCCGCCCGAGAAGGCGACGATGACCGAACCCATCTCGCGCAGATGGCGTCTCAGGTCGTTCTCTTTGGCGATTGTCTCACGGGATGGTCCGCTTACGTTCTCTGATTCCTGGTCTGCGGCATCTGCTTCTGGTCTGACTCGCATTCGCTTCCACTTTCTGGTGAGGTAATCGAATCCTTATTTTAACTCATCTCAGGACCGGTCTAGAAGAAATTTTTCCGTCTCATGGTCCTGTTTTCAGAAGGTGGAATAGCCCCGGATGCCGAGCGGGAGGCGGTAGACCGTATTGTTTCCGGCGACGATCATATTGCCCGCTTCGTCGAACGCGAGGCCGACCAGAGTCGATCCGGCCACCGCGATCTCCGCCTTCGTTCCGTCCGCGGCGATCCTGACGATCCCCCGATGGCCGCGGAGGGAGGCGGCCAGATAGAGATTCCCTTCGACGTCGAAGGCGAGTCCCTGCGGGCGGCCGAGGCCGGTGTAGAAGCGCGAGACGGTTCCCATCCGGTCGATCCGCATGACGCTTTCGTATGACGAAACGGTCGGGCCGGTGACGTAGAGGTCGCCGTCCGGTCCGAAGGCGAGGTGGTAGGCGGAGACGCTCGGATCGAGCGTCGCGAAGGGCCTCGACTCGCCGATCTCATTGACCCTGAAGATCGTTCCGCTCCGGTCTCCGACGAAGATCTCGCCTTTCGAATCGATCGCCACGCCGGTCGCGATCCCCAGCTCCGAGGCGACGGTCTGGACCTCCCTGAAAGGCGAGATTCGATAAAGCGTCCCGTCGTTTCTCGACGTCACATAGAGCGTTCCGTCGCGATTGAACGCCAGTCCGGTCGCATTGACGATGTCGCTGATGAAAGGTGTGACCGTGTCGTCGGGTTCGATCTTGTAGATGGATACCGGGAGCTTCTGCCCGCGCGTGCCGGAGAGCGTGACGTAGATGCTGCCGTCGTCGCGATCGACCGCCGGATTGGCGACCGGATGAACGTTATCGGCGATCCTTGTCCCGAGCAGGAACGGCGCCCTGAAGATCGTCGTCGCTCCTTCGAGGGTCAGTTCATTGCCCTCGACCCCGATCGGACTTTCGGGAACCGCCGCGATGACGCGCCTCGGAGACGCTCCGATCAGCCTCCCGCGCAGATCGCCGAAAGTGATCCGGCAGGCGCTGTGCTCCGATGTGTCATAACCTTCACAGGTCAGTATTATCTCCCCGCCTTCGACTCCGGCCCGCGGATGCACGCTCGTGATTCCGCCGTTGCTCCATTCTGACATTCATCTTCTCCGGTCTTTGACTTTTGCCGTCCGGGTCGTCGCCCGGAAACTCAAATCATACGCGAGCCGTGAGGTCATGTCTAATTCCATCATCTGCGTCGTCGTTCCGCCCCGGAATTGCCTGACGGGCAACCCATCCGCGGTCGATCTCATCCAAGGCATCGTTGAAGGGAATTGAGTGAAAATTGAAATGATTTACGACCGGCCTGTGAGCCGGTCTCTGCAGGGAGGAGGCAAAAGATGATGAGAAATATGGTGTTAAGAAAACTGTTGATGACGGTCATGGCCGTTTCGCTGGCGGGCGTGATTCCCGCATTCGCTCAGCGCGCGACATCGAGGGCAGCGATGGAGAAGAAGATCCGGCATGAGCTGGTCACGCTCCCGTTCTTCAGCGTCTTCGACAACCTGAGCTTCAAGGTCGAAGAGAATGTCGTCACGCTCTACGGTCAGGTGACCCGGCCCTCGCTCAAGGAATCCGCCGAGAATGTGGTTGAGAAGGTGAACGGCGTCGAGCAGGTGATCAACCGGATCGAGGTCCTGCCGCTCTCGCCGATGGATGACCGGATCAGAATCGCAACCTATCGCGCGATCTACGGCCAGGTCGGCCTCGACCGGCTCGGCCTGATGGCCAATCCGCCGATCCGGATCATCGTCAAAAACGGCCACGTCACACTTGAAGGCGTGGTCAACAGCAAATCCGATTCGACGCGGGCGTTTCTCGCCGCCAACGGCGTACCGAATGTCTTCTCGGTCACCAATAACCTGAGACTCGAGAAGAACTGATTTATTTCCTTCCGAAATGGGGTTTGACTTTACCGGCTGTGAGGATTCGTCCTCACAGCCTTTTTTCTTGAAGTTCGATCCTTAGTCGCGTATCCTGCGCCCATCGGATACCTCGCCACCCCTGAAAAAAGTTTCCAGTTTCCAGTTTCCAGTTTCCAGTTGATGGTTTCCACAGCCTGGAATCTCACTAATACGCGACAGCTCTTCATGCCACCCCGGGAGTGTGTCCAACCCCGGAGGAAAATTATGAAGGCGGAGAGACTTGTATTCGGAATCGCGATTT
>CALBSU010000320.1 GCA_937967285.1 uncultured Acidobacteriota bacterium | reverse complement strand
TCCGGTTCGGCCAGCCGATCCAGCCTGAAGGCGATTATTCCGAATTGACGGGTAAATTGAAGGCGGAAGTTCAGCGGATGCTGGATGAGATGAGGGGGGAGTAGGCGGCAGGCAGTAGGCGGTAGTTAGTAGTTAGTAGGCAGTAGGCAGTAGGCAGTAGGCAGTAGGCAGTAGGCAGTAGGCAGTATAAGGATACGCGGACATGTTAAATCCGCTACCATGCTTTGAAAAAAGCTCAAATTGTAATGAAAAGAACTGATTACTGCCTACTGCTTACCGCCTACTGCTTACTGCATACCGCCCACTGCCCACTACTGCCCCATCTGCAAACCGAAGTCTATGCTTTCAACGATAGCCTGCCACGAAGCGGCGATGATGTTCTCGCCGACGCCGACCGTGTTCCACGATCTTTCTCCGTCGCTGGTTTCGACGTGGACGCGGGTCTTGGCGGCGGTTGCGTGTTCGCCGTCGAGGATGCGGACCTTGAAGTCGATCAGGTGGAAGCGGTCGATCTGCGGGTAGTGCGGCAGCAGCGCTTTCCTGAGCGCCTGGTCGAGAGCGTGCGCCGGGCCGACGCCGAGGCTGGCCGTGTGGACGCTCTCATCGCCGACGTTGAGTCTGACGACGGCTTCGGGATCTCCCGATGAACCGATCCAGATGCGGTATTCGATCGGCTCGAAGAAACGCTTTCTCTGGCCGAGCGCGCTGAGGGCGAGAAGCTGGAATGATGCCTCAGCATCCTCGAACGAATAGCCCTCGTGCTCGAGCGCCTTGAGCTGCGAAAGGAGCCGTTTGGCGGCTTCGGGGTTGCGGGCGAACTCCTCGCCGAGCCCGTCCGCCTTGAACCGGATGTTGCTGACGCCCGACTGGTCGCTGATCAGAACGCGCGTCTCGTTGCCGACATCCTCGGGATTGATGTGTTCGTAAGTCTCCTTGGCTTTCGAGACGGCCGAGACGTGGATTCCGCCCTTGTGAGCGAAGGCGCTGCGTCCGACGAAGGCGGCGCGGTCGTTGGGGACCAGATTCGCCACTTCATTAATATAGCGGCTGGTGTGAGTCAGCAGCTTCAGTTTCCCGTCGGGCAGGCAGCGCTTGCCCATCTTGAGTTCGAGATTGGGAATTACCGAGCAGAGGTTGGCATTACCGCAGCGTTCGCCGTAGCCGTTGAAGACGCCCTGAACCTGAGTCGCGCCGGCCTCGACCGCGGCCAGCGAATTGGCGACCGCCAGCTCACTGTCGTTGTGGCAATGGATGCCGATGCGTGCCCTGGGGAAACGCGATCTGACCAGAGCCACAGTCTCGTGGATACGCTCGGGCAGGCTGCCGCCGTTGGTGTCGCAGAGGATGATCGTCTCGGCGCCGGCCTCGACCGCGGAGTTGAGCGTGTCGAGCGCGTATTCCGAATTGGCTCTGAATCCGTCGAAGAAGTGCTCCGCGTCGTAGAAGACCCGGCGGCCCTGCGATCTGAGGTGGCTCACCGTGTCGGCGATCATCCGCAGGTTCTCCTCGAGTGTAGTCTTGAGCGCGATATCGACGTGAAAGTCCCAGGACTTGCCGAAGATCGTAACTATCGGGGTCTCGGCCGCGAGCAGACCCTGAACGACCGCGTCGTCGCCGGCTACTCCGTTGGCGCGGCGGGTGCTGCCGAACGCCGCGAAGAGAGAGTTTTCGAGTCTGATCGACTTGGCCCGCTCGAAGAACTCGACATCCTTCGGGTTGGCGCCCGGCCAGCCGCCCTCGATGTAGCTGACGCCGATATCGTCCAGCGCGCGGGCGATCTTGATCTTGTCCTCGACGGTGTAGGCCAGGCCCTCGCCCTGCGCGCCGTCTCTCAGTGTTGTGTCGTATATCTCTACGTGTTGGTCTTTCATATCGCTTCCTGCCGGACCTCTCACCGCTGTTTCCTGATCTCACGGATCAGGGCGTCGACCAGATCGCCCGAGGATTCGCTCGCGGAGTGATTTCTGCCCGGACCGTAAATGTTGACGAATCCGAGGAACTTGCCCTGCTGCGTGGTTGAAAAAAGTTCGCTGCCGGTTTCGGCATCGTGAAATGTGAACTTCGCCCTGATCTTCGTCGCGCCCGATCCCCAGCCGATCGTGTAACGCAGGGCGCGGTTTCCGGGTTTGTATTCGATGATCCGGGTTTTGAGGATCGCCCGTTTGAGGGGCTTCGCCGGGGTTGGGGCGCTCATTTCAAGCAGGGCATTGATCACTTCAGGGAAGACCTTCTTTTTACGAAGTTCGTCGACGATCTTCTCCTGGATCTGTGTGTCGTAGCCGGCGGGGAACTTCTCGACCGATTTCTCGACCGTCACTGAATCGACCGTGACGATATCGTATCCGGCCAGAGGTTTCTGCGAGGCTGCATCCGGCAGCATGGCACAGAGCAGTATGATTGTGATCGATGTTTTGATCATTTCAGGAGTGCGGCGCGTGCACGCGCCGCTGTCTATGTAGAAAGTAAAAAGTAGAAAGTAGAAAGTTAAGCGGGAAGCGCAATTGAGATTGAGTACTTTGACATACTTTCTACTTTTTACTTTCTACTTTCTACTTAGGTTAGTTCTTCGCCTTGTCGACGATCTTGTTGGCGGAGAGCCACGGCATCAGGCCGCGCAGCTCGCTGCCGACCTCCTCGATGCGGTGTTTCTTCTCGGTCTCGACGAGGCGCGTGAAGTTGGGTTTGCCGGATTCGGCCTCGGCCATCCATTCGTCAGCGAACTGGCCCGACTGGATCTCGGCGAGGATCTCCTTCATCTTCTGCCTGACCTCGGGGCCGATGATGCGCTTGCCGCGGCTCAGGTCGCCGTACTCGGCGGTGTTCGAGATCGAGTAGCGCATGTTGGTGATGCCGCCCTCGTAGAGCAGATCGACGATCAGCTTCATCTCGTGGAGGCATTCGAAGTAGGCCATTTCGGGCGCGTATCCGGCATCGACCAGCGTTTCGAAACCGGCCTGGATGAGCGCGGTCAGTCCGCCGCAGAGTACGGCCTGTTCGCCGAACAGATCGGTCTCGGTCTCTTCCTTGAATGTCGTCTCGATGATGCCTGCCCGGCCTCCGCCGATTGCGCTGGCGTAGGCGAGGGCGACATCTCGCGTATCGCCGCTCGGATCCTGGGCGACGGCGATCAGGCAGGGAACTCCGGCGCCCCGCTCGTATTCGCGGCGAACCAGATGGCCCGGACCCTTGGGCGCAACCATGAAGACATTGACATCGGGCGGCGGAACGATCTTCTTGAAGTGGATCGAGAAGCCGTGAGCGACCGCGAGGTACTTGCCGGCCTTGAGATGCGGTTCGATCTCGCGTTTGTAGATGCCGGGCGTCAGCTCGTCGGGCGTCAGCAGCATGATGATGTCGGCGCGCTCGGCGGCGTCCGCCACCGGCAGCACCTCGAGCCCCGCCGACTGCGCCTTGGCGACCGACGGGCTGTCGGATCTAAGTCCGACGATCACGTCGCAGCCGCTGTCCTTGAGGTTGTTCGAATGGCCGAAGCCCTGCGATCCGTAGCCGATGATGGCGATACGCTTGCCGGCCAGAAACTTCGGGTCGGCATCCTTGTCGTAATAGATTTTCATTTAATGAAGGCTCCTTTAGCGCTTGCGTGTTGGGTGTTGCTTTCGTTCATACCTTTTCGTTGAGCGTCAGTTCCGAGAACTCCTCCTCTTCGTCGGCCAGTTGCTGTGCCCTGACGGCGGCGACTCGCGTCATGGCGACCGGCCCGGTGCGGACGATGTCCAGTATCCCGATCGGCTTGAGCAGTCCGATGAAGGCCTCGACCTTCTCGGCATTGCCGGTCAGTTCGAGGATGAATGCGTCCTCCGAGACATCGACCACGCGCGCGCGGAAGATCTCGACCAGGCTCAGAACCTCCTGCCGCTGCTCGCCCTGATGCGCGTTGACGGTCAGCATGACCATCTCGCGCTCGACGTGCGGACTGGCCGTCATATCGTTCACCTTGCGGACCTTGATCAGCTTGCGGGTCTGCTGCAGGATCTGCTCGATGACGTGGTCGTTGCCGTGCGTCGTCAGGGTCATGCGCGAGACGCCCGGCACGAGCGTCGGCGCCACGTTCAGCGTGTCGATCTGGTAGCCGCGGGCGCTGAACAGCCCGGCGATCCGCGTCAGCATTCCGAATTCGTTCTCGACGTGAATTGAGATTGTGTGTTTCATTCTGTTCCAGTGTTAACGGCGCTCAGGCCAGGATCATATCCTTCAGTGCCGCCCCTGCCGGGACGATCGGGAAGACGTTCTCTTCGCGGGCGACCTGCATCTCGATCAGGACCGGGCCCGGAATGTTGAGCCCCTTCTCGAGAGTGTGCGTCACCTCGTCCCTGCGCGTTGCGCGCAGAGCCGGCACGCCGTATGCCTCGGCCAGCCGGACGAAATCGGGCGCGACCTCCATGTCGCTGTGCGAATAACGGTGCTCGTAGAACTGCTCCTGCCACTGGCGGACCATCCCCAGATATCCGTTGTTGATGAGCAGAATCTTGACCGGGATGTTGTACTGTTTGACCGTCGCCAGCTCGTTGAGGCTCATCTGGAAGCCTCCGTCGCCGACCACCGCCACGCAGAGCTCGCCCGGATGCGCCACCTGAGCGCCGATGGCCGCGGGGAATCCGTAACCCATCGCCCCCAGACCGCCCGAATTGAGCCACTGACGGGGCTGATCGAACCCGTAGAGCTGCGCGGTCCACATCTGATGCTGTCCGACGTCGGCCGAGACGTAGGCCCGGCCGCCGGTGATCCGCCGCAGTTCATGGATCACATACTGCGGCTTGATCACGTCGCCGTCCTCCTTGAAATCGAAGGGATGCTGGCGCCGCCATTCGGCGATCTGAGCATGCCACGCATCTCGCGACGTGATCTTCGCGCCGTCGGCGAGCTGCGCTTCGAGCTCCTGCAGCATCTGGCGCCCGACCGTCCGAGCGTCGCCGACCACGGGATAATCGCAGCGGACGTTCTTGCCGATGCATGAAGGATCGATATCGACGTGAATGAACTTCGCCCCGGTCGCAAACTCGCTCAGCTTGCCGGTCACGCGATCGTCGAAGCGCGCGCCGATCGAAATCAGCAGGTCGCAGTTGTTGACGGCCATGTTCGTCCAGTAGCCGCCGTGCATTCCGAGCATTCCGAGGCTCAGCGGATGGTTGGCCGGAAAACCTCCCAGTCCCATCAGCGTGCAGGTCGTCGGCAGATTCAGCCGCTCGGCCAGCCGGAGCACTTCCTGCTCGGCGCCGGCGGCGATCGCTCCGCCGCCGATGTAGAGCACCGGACGCTCGGCCTCGATCATCGCCTGAACCGCCCGCCGGACATGCTTCGGGTTGCCGTAAACCTGCGGTTTGTAACTCTCCAGTTCGATCGTCTCGGGATAGCTGAAATCGCAGACCTGCGCCGTGACATCCTTCGGCAGGTCGACCAGCACCGGACCGGGCCGGCCGCTCGATGCGACGTAGAATGCTTCCTTGATCGTCGGAGCGAGATCCTCGACCTTCTTGACCAGATAGTTGTGCTTCGTGCAGGAGCGCGTGATCCCGGTCAGATCGGCCTCCTGAAAGGCATCGTTCCCGATCAGATGGGTCGGCACCTGCCCGGTGAAGACGACCACCGGAATCGAGTCCATGAACGCATTGGCGATGCCCGTTACGGCGTTCGTCCCGCCCGGTCCCGAGGTTACGAGCGCCACGCCCGTCTGGCCTGTCGACTGCGAATACCCGGCCGCCGCGAAGAGCGATCCCTGCTCGTGCCGCACCAGATAATGTGTGATCCCCAGCTCCTCGCTGGTCTGGACGATTTCGTCGTAGATGTGAAGCACCGCTCCGCCGGGATATCCGAAAACATGTTTGACCCCCTCGCATCGCAGTGCTTCCAGCAGAATTCTCGCGCCACGCATTTTCATAAACGATCTACCTCAGTCCTTGTTTGACGACCGGCCTTCTCCGGTCGGAAATGAAAAACCCCGGCGGGCTTGTCTGCTCGCCGGGGTTTTGAACTTACGATCCTTTCGTCGGTTCAGGTTGCCCTTTCAGCGAGCGTTGATACTCGAATAATGATTACGATCAGAATCGATACGACATTGATTACAGTCCGCAGACCAGGCGCAACGAAGCGCTCCGCGATCGGCGAATTGAAAGTGGCGAGTTGTGAACGACGATTGGACATACGATGTATCGGAATCGGCGCGCCGGTGTGGCGTCGCCTCCTCGAAAGCCACCGCAGTATATGGCATCGTTCTTCCGAACGTCCACTTAAATCTTTTTATCGGCCGATAAAAAACGCTTATCCGGTCAGATCCGTTCCCGGATCAGCCGGCCGATCTCAGTGGTCGAGACCTGTTTCGACTGGCTCTTCAGGTCCGGCGTGCCGTATCCGTCCGAAAGCACGCCGCTGATGGCCGATTCGAGCGCGTCGGCGGCTTGATCCAGTTTGCAGGTGTGCCGCAGCAGCATCGCCGCCGAGGCGATCGCCCCGAGCGGATTGGCGATCCCGCGTCCGGCGATGTCCGGCGCCGAGCCGTGGACCGGTTCGTAAAGATCGACCTTGCCGCCGAGGCTGGCCGACGGCAGCATCCCGAGGCTTCCGGTCAGGACGGCCGCTTCGTCGCTCAGAATGTCGCCGAACAGGTTCTCTGTCACGATCACATCGAAACTGGTCGGGCGGGTCACCAGAGCCATCGCGCAACTGTCGACATAGCCGTGTTCGAGCTGGACGTCCGGATAATCGGATGCGATCCGGGTGACCACCTTGCGCCAGAGCTGCGAGCTTTCGAGCACGTTCGCCTTGTCGATCGACGAGAGCTTCTTCCTCCGGCCGCGGGCGATCTCGAACGCCACGCGGGCGACGCGCTCGACCTCCGGCGCGGTGTAGGCCATCGTGTTCAGTCCTCGCTCATCCGTGATCTCGCGCGGCTGTCCGAAATAGGCGCCGCCGGCAAGTTCGCGGACGATCAGCATGTCAGTCCCGCGGACGATCTCAGGCTTGAGCGGTGAAGCGTCGATCAGCGTCTCGTGCAGAAAGGCCGGCCGCAGGTTGGCGAATACTCCCAGGCCCGCCCGCAGTCCGAGCAGCCCGGTCTCGGGTTTGAGCTTCGGCGGATTGGCGTCGTACTGCGGCGCGCCGACCGCGCCGAGCAGAACCGCGTCGCTCTCGAGGCACGACTTCAGCGTCCGCTCGGGCAGCGGGCCGCCCGTTTTGTCCAGCGCGACGCCGCCGATCAGCTCCTCGGTGAATTCGAATTCATGGCCGAACTTCGCGGCCGCGGTCTCGAGACAGGCGACGGCCTCGCTCGTCACCTCGACGCCGATCCCGTCTCCCGGCAATACAGTTATTTTGAATTTCATGGATGGATATTTTCAGAACGCGCAAAAACTTCGCGCCCCTTCGTGTCCCTTCGTGGATGAATTCCGATTACTTGCGCGCGGCCTTTTTCTGAATATGTGGCAGCAGTCCGCCGTCCTCGATCAGCTCGCGCGCGAAATCGCTCAACGGCACGAACCTGGCTTCCGAACCGCGCGTCAGGTTGCGCATCACGCCGGCCGCCAGGTCGAGCTCGACCTCGTCGCCGTTCTGCACCGCATCGACAGCCTCCGGACATTCGATCGCCAGAAATCCGTTGTTGATCGCGTTGCGGAAGAAGATCCGCGCGTAACTCTTCGCGATGACCGCCTTGATGCCGGCCCCGCGCAGCGCCCAGACGGCGTGCTCGCGCGATGATCCGCAGCCGAAGTTGTCACCCGCGAAGACCAGATCCCCCGGCCTGACGCGATTGACGAAATCCTGGTCGATGTCCTCCATCGCGTGTTTCGCCAGCTCGGCCTCCTCATGCACGTTGAGGTATCGCGCCGGAATGATCTCGTCCGTGTTGATGTGAGCACGCTCGTAAACGTGCGCCTTGCCTTTGAGCGTCATTTCAAGTTGAGACATTTTTAGTTCCCGGTTTGAAGAAGTTTCCAGTAAGAAGTAGTTTCCAGTAAGAAGAAGTTTCCAGTTTCCAGTTGCCAGTTGCCAGTGATTTGTCCCAATGTCTCAGTTCAGAATCAAGTGAGCCCCGCAGAAAGGTACTGGAAACTGGCAACTGGAAACTGGCAACTTCTTCTTACCTGACACTTTCTATAAAAATTCCCTCGGATCCGTGATGGTTCCGGTGATCGCGGTCGCGGCGGCGGTCGCCGGGCTGGCCAGGTAGACCTTGCTGCGCGGATCGCCCATCCGTCCGACGAAGTTGCGATTGGTCGTCGAAAGACAGGTCTCCTCGCTGCCGAGCACGCCCATGAATCCGCCCAGGCAGGCGCCGCAGGTGGCGGTCGAGACGACGCAACCGGCCTCGGCGAAGATCTCGAGCAGCCCTTCCTTCATGGCCGTCTTCCAGATCTCTGTCGTTGCCGGGACGACGATGGCGCGCGTTCCGTTGGCCACCTTGTTGCCCTTCATGATTCCGGCCGCGATGCGCAGGTCCTCGATCCGGCCGTTGGTGCAGGAGCCGATGTAGACCTGATCCATCTTGACCCGCTCGATCTCGCCGATGAAACGCCCGTTCGAGGGCAGGCTCGGCAGGGCGACGATCGGTTCGAGCTGATCGACGTCGATCTTGAATGTCTCGGAGTAGACGGCGTCCTCATCCGAGTAGTAGCAGGTGTAGGGCTCGCTGGTCCGCGCCTTGACGTAGTTCTCCGAGATCTCGTCGACCGGCATGATTCCGCTCTTGCCGCCGGCCTCGATCGCCATGTTGGTGATCGTGAAGCGGGCTTCCATGCTCAGCGATTTGAGCGTCGAGCCGCGATACTCCATCGCCTTGTAGCGGGCGCCGTCGACTCCGATCTTCGAGATGATGTAGAGGATGATGTCCTTCGAGTAGACGCCGCGGGGCAGGTCTCCGTTGAGTTCGAAGAGCATCGATTCGGGGACCTTGAACCAGAGTTCTCCGGTGGCCAGGGCGGCCGCCAGATCGGTCGAGCCGACGCCGGAGGCGAATGTCCCGAGCGCTCCCATCGTGGTCGTGTGAGAGTCTCCGCAGACGATCGTCATCCCGGGCAGAACGTGGCCCTGTTCGGGCGCGATCGCGTGGCAGATCCCGTGATTGCCGATCTCGTAATACCGCGTGATCCCCTGTTCCTCGCGCCACTCGCGAAGCTGCTTGGCCAGTTCCGCGCTCTTGATGTCCTTGTTCGGCACGAAATGGTCGGGCGTGACGAGGATCTTCGACGGATCGAAGACCTTGTTGATGCCCAGTTTTTTGAGCATCTGGACGGCCGGCGGCGTGGTCACGTCGTGACAGACGATGAGATCCAGTGTTGCGTTGATGATCTCGTTCGGCACCACGCGGTCGCGTCCGCTGTGCGCCGCGAGGATCTTTTCAGTGATGGTCATTCCCATGTTTATTGCTCCGTT
This sequence comes from uncultured Acidobacteriota bacterium, assembly GCA_937967285.1. Classification (GTDB taxonomy): domain Bacteria; phylum Acidobacteriota; class Blastocatellia; order RBC074; family RBC074; genus JADJXM01. The sequence continues at coordinate 8,969 of CALBSU010000320.1, read as the reverse complement.
CTTCGATCTCGATTAATCGGCCGCGGTGATCGTCGGGCTCTTCTCGTCGCCGAGCGCTTTCTTGCGCTCCCGCGAATAGAGTGCCTTGTTCACCGCGTTGAGGTAGGCCCGTGCGCTGGCATCGACGATGTCAGTGCTCGCAGCCTTGCCGGTGTATGACGTTCCGTCGAATTCGACGTGGACGAAGACCTCGCCCACCGCATCCGTTCCGCTGGTGATCGATCTGACGGTGTAGTCGATCAGCGATCCCTTGAGTCCCGTCAGCTGGTCGATCGCTTCGTAGACCGCGTTGACGGGGCCGTCGCCCGCCGCAGTGCCCGTGCTCGCGTCATCGCTCTTGGTGTCGTTCAGCGTGACCAGCGCAGTGGCGAGCGTCGAGGTCCCGGCCGTCGCCTGGACGGCGCGCAGCTTGTACCGCTCCGGGATCTGCGCGAAGCCGTCCTGCAGGATCGCCAGCAGGTCCTCCTCGAAGATCTCCTTCTTCTGATCGGCCAGCTTGGTGAAGAGCTTGTAGGCCTTGTCGAGCTCGGGCCGGGAGAGGTTGTAGCCCATCTCCTCGTACTTCTTGCCCAGCGCGTGGCGACCCGAATGCTTGCCGAGCACGATGCTGTTGGTCTTCACGCCGACCGACTCGGGCGTCATGATCTCGTAGGTCAGCCGGTTCTTGAGAACGCCGTGCTGGTGGATTCCCGCTTCGTGCGCGAAGGCGTTCTTGCCGACCACCGCCTTGTTCGGCTGGACGTGGACGCCGGTGATGTTCGAAAGCGTCTGGCTCGAACGGAAGATCTCCTCGCTGGTGATCCCGGTCTCGAACGGCATGAGGTCTTTCCGCACGCGGAGAGCCATGACCAGCTCCTCGAGCGAGGCGTTGCCCGCGCGCTCGCCGATCCCGTTGATCGTGCATTCGAGCTGCCGCGCTCCGGCCGCGACAGCCGCCAGCGAATTGGCCACCGCCAGCCCCAGGTCGTTGTGGCAGTGGACGCTGATCACCGCCCGGTCGATGTTGCGCACCTTCTGCTTGAGCGTCGTGATGATGTGGTGATACTCCGACGGAATCGTGTAACCGACGGTGTCAGGGATGTTGACCACGGTCGCGCCCTCGTCGATCACCGCCTCGATCACCTGGCAAAGGTAGTCGAGATCGCTCCGCGTCGCATCCTCGGCAGAGAATTCCACGTCGTCGGTGAATCGCTTGGCCATGCGCACCGCATTGCAGGACATCTCGAGCACCTCTTCGCGGCTCTTCTGCAGCTTGTACTGAAGGTGGATATCCGAGGTCGCGATGAAGGTATGAATGCGGGGGCGGGCTGCTTCGGAGAGGGCCTCCCAACCGCGCTCGATGTCCTCGGGCGTCGTTCGGCAGAGCGCCGCAATGACGGGTCGGCGACACATCCGCGCCACTTCGCGCACCGCCGCGAAATCGTCGTCCGAGGCGATCGGAAAACCAGCCTCGATGACGTCGACTCCGAGCGCATCGAGCTGTCGCGCCATCCGCAACTTCTCTTCCAGATTCATGCTGCACCCGGGAGACTGCTCTCCGTCACGCAACGTCGTGTCAAATACTGCTACCCGTTCGCTCATGCTCAGTTCTCCTTCCTTGGTTTGTGACCTTAAGGAATCTTTATGATGACTATCTTCGGGGATTTCGGCTTCTGCCGCTTTTTAATGGACACCGCCCGCAGATTCAAGCATCATAGCATCAGCCCCTTTGCCCTGTGAAGTTTATAATATTTACATTTCCATAAAAATTTTTTATCATCATTCGTGGGTTCGGGAGGCGTGTGAAGAGCATCAGGAGATGGTGGAACAGAGTCAGCGGGAAGCTGGCGCTCGACGCGCCGGGCGATGTGACGGCGATGGAGCTTTGCCGGATGCTGCAGCGCTGTCCTTCGTGCGAGGGGAATTTCGATCAGCACTTTTACGCGCTCTTTGCGGTGACCGTGCTTGAAGACGACCGGGCGGCCCGGCTCAGGGAGTTCTTCGGCGCGATCGAGGAGTACCGCTGGGAGGACGCGCAGAAGTACCAGGATTTCGACCAGCATCGCGACGCCGTTGTCGCCTACGTGCTGAGGTGCCGCACCGGAGCATTGTCGCTGATCATGGAGCGGAGTCCATCGGAGGTCTATGAGACGGACCGGCTGATCTCCTGCACGCCGGTCGGCGATCCGGATGCCGGCCGGCTCGATCGAATCATCCCGGCGAACGAATGGAGGAGTCTGATTGGATCTGGCGCAGCTTGAAATATTTCTCTGCGTGGCCGAGGAGAAGAGCTTTTCGCGCGCGGCGGACAAGATGCTCCGCACGCAACCGGCCCTGAGCATCGCCATCAAGCGCCTCGAGGAGGAGCTCGGCGAAACCCTCTTCGACCGGAGCAGCAAGTCCGGAACGCTGACCGAAGCCGGCCATATCCTGCTCTCCTATGCCCAGCGCATGATCAACCTCCGCGACGAGGCCCGCGATTCGATCGCCGAACTGCGCGGGATGTATCGCGGCCGCCTGACCATCGGCGCCAATGAGAGCACCTCGCTCTACCTGCTGCCCGAACTGCTGCTCGACTACCGCAAACTCTATCCCAATATCAAGATCGAGGTCTTCCGCAACGTCTCGGAGAGGATTCCGGCCGAAGTGCTCGAACGAAACCTCGATTTCGGTTTTCTCTCCTACGATCCGAAGAACCCGCAGCTCCAGTCGATCGAACTCAACCGCGACGAACTCGTCCTGGTCGTTCCACCCGGGCACCGCTTCATCGGCCGTCGACAGGTCACCGTCAAAGAACTCGGCGAGGAGCAGTTCGTCGCCCATAACGTCAAAACCCCGGCCCGGACACGGATCTTCGAACTCTTCGCCCGCCACGATACGCCGCTCAACATCTGCATCGAACTGGCAACGCTCGAGACGATCAAGGCCTTCGTCGAACTCGAAGCCGGCATCGCCATCCTCCCGCGCCTCGCAGTCCGCGATGAACTGATCGCCGGCCGCCTGGTCGAGGTTCCGGTCAAGGGCATGAAGATCGACAAGGTCGTGCGCCTCGTCTTCCGCCGTGAAAACACGCTCTCGCATGCCGCGAAGTGCTTTCTGGATCTGGTCAGAAAAAAGTAAAAAGTAGAAAGTAGAAAGTAGAAAGGACGAAGACATGGTCACTGGAGACCTTTCTACTTTCTACTTTCTACTTTTTACTTTTTTACAGATAGATCAGCTTATGATCCGGGGCGCCGGGTTCGACCTCGGCGTGGATGCGATCGATAATTTCGTAGCCGTAGCGGGCGAGGAAGTAGACGAGGTTGATCTCGCGTTCCTGCAGGTTTCGGTTCGGATAGAGGATGGTGAAGAGGCGTTCGATCTGCTGAGCGGAAGCCTCGTCGCGTTTCGTTCGATTGTGAACGAAGCGGGTGCGCAGGTTCTGAAGCTGATAGAAGATCTTGTCGCGGCTGCCTTTGACCGCATCGCCCAGTGTCGGATCGACCTGAACCAGCGAGTCTCGCAGTTTATCGAGCTGCTCTCCGAGAACCTTCTCGGTTTCGTCGAAGACCGTCGCCGTGTTCTGATCGAGGCTTCGCTCGACCACCTTCCGCATCAGCTCCTCCTGTCCGTCGAACAGGTCGGCCAGCTCGAGTCCGTACTTTGACATCGTCTTGGCGTGCCGTTTTTCGACGATCGTGAAGCTGGCGCGCGGCATGACCAGCGGCTCGACGCGGCCGAGCAGTTCATAATTCGGACGGAGCTGCGCGAAGTAAGCTATCTCGGCCGGCCCGCCGATGTAGGCGAGTGTGGGCAGCAGGAAGTCCTGGACGATCGGCCGCAGTGTGACGTTGGGACTGAAACAGGACGGACACCGCCTGACGGTATCGAGCAGCTCGTCGGCCTGAAAGCTCCGGTCATTGCCTTTGAGGTAATAACGGCCGTCATCGCGTCTGACCATGGCGGTTCTGCGGCCGTCGTGCAGCATGAAGAGCGGGACCGAATCGGGGCTGGTGTGGACCTGTGCGTGATAACCGGCTGCTTCCAGCGTGCCGCTTTCGCTGACGAGGCGGTCGGAGAATTCCGGCCCGCGTTTCAGCGCTTCGGCATAGATCTCACCGGCGACCTGCTTGAGCCGATCGTCGAGCGGATTGATGAGCACGACGCCGTACTTCCTGATCAGGCTCATCATCATCGAGCCGAAAGCGTCGGCGAATCCGTTTCCGGGCGCGTAGGCGCGCCGCAGGTCGTCGGCCAGTTGCGGTATGAATTCCGATTCGGGCAGCGCGGCCAGCAGCTCGTCGATCCTGCTGCCGATGCTTTCGTTGAGGACGATGTTCCCTACGGGGCGTCCCTCCTCGCCGGCCGGATCGTCATAGGTCACGGTCTGCAGTTGACCGTCTCGATTGACGAGGATCGTGTGATTGACCTCGCGGAAATCGTGGTCCTCAGATGCGATCCAGAACATCGGGACCGCATTGAGACCTTTTTCGCGAAGCTGTTCGGCGAGCCTGATCGCGGTCAGCGCCTTGAAGATCGTGTAGAGCGGCCCGGTGAACAGCCCCGCCTGCTGACCGGTGATGATGACCACGGAATCGGACTGCCGCAGGCGGGCGATGTTGGCCATCGTCTCCTCGCCGGCGCCTGCCTTCAGGTTCTCCTCCTCGAGGACATCGGCCACGGCATCGCGCGAAAACGCCTGAGCGGTCACTCTGCCGGCACGCGCGATCAGCCCCTCGATGTCATGCCCGCCCTGATTATAGAACCTCGAAACGCGGTCGAAGTCGTACAGGTAATCGCCGAACAGTTTCGATGTTCTGGGAATCTCACGAAAGCTGACCGTAGTGGCGCTCATTTAATGGCTCTTCTCCCGCGACCGGTTGCCACTCTTCAGTCGGCGAACTCGGTCATAAAATAGTTCTGTTTTTCGATCCACATCCGGCCGTCCTCGCTCCGCTCGAAGAAACCGCTCTCCTCGAGAGCCCGGTCGATCTCATCCAGATCCACTTCCGACGGCACTGGCAGCGGAGAACGCGGCAGGAAGCCGTACAACCCGACCATATCCATCGCCGCCTTGAGATGCCCGACGCCCTTGACCGCGGTCGCCTTGGCCAGCGCCGTCAGTCGGTTCTGCAGCTTCTCGGCGAACTCATAGTTGCCGTGCCGGTAGGCATGCTCGATCTCGAGGCATGCGTTCGGCGCAAGCGATGCGATGGCGAAGATCGCGCCGCTCGCCCCGGCTTCGAGTCCCTGCGTGTAGATCGACGGCCCGCCGATCATGACCTTGAAGTCGTTGCTCTTCACCTCGCGGAAGATGTCCTTGAGCGCCGCCAGATCCGCCGAACTCTCCTTCAGGCCGACGATGTTCTCGTGCTCGGCCAGCTTTGCCACAGTCTCAGGCAGAAGATAGACGCCCGAGAACTGCGGAATCATGTAGATCATGACCGGCATCGGCGACGCGTCCGCGATGCGCAGGTAATGGGCCTCGTGCTGCTCGTCGTTGAGGACCTTCTTGTAATAGAAGGGCGTCACCACGACCGCGCCGTCGGCTCCGTATTCGTGCGCACGCCGGGTCATCTCGATCGTCTGCCGCGTCGAAAGCTCGCCGGTGCCGACCAGCAGCAGCTTCTCGGGAGACATCCCCTGTTTCGTGGTCTCGATGACCTCGAGTTTCTCCTCGATCGTCAGGTGAGGGAATTCTCCCGTCGACCCGAGGATCAGATAACCGAGCAGATCGGTCCGGTTCCAGTAGTCCAGATTGCTTCTCAGCTTGTCCCGATCCACCTCGCCGTCCTCCGAGAACGGCGTCGGCAACGCTGCGATGATACCCTGAAGATTAAGTGACATAGTTTACAGTTCTTCTTCAAATATTTGATTTAATTATGTTTGCCAGCGCAGCCGGATCTTTCGCCAGATGGTTCGGACCGGCATCAGTTAGTTCTTCAACCGTTCCCGCGCCCCAGGTTACGGCGATGGTCCTTGCGCCCGCACCGCGGCCGGCAGCTATATCAGAGACCATGTCGCCGATATAGACCGCTCTTCCCGGATCGACTCCGAAACGCTCGATCAGCAGACTTACGCCATCCGGATGCGGCTTATGGTTATCGACCATGTCCCCGCCGATGATCTCCTCGAAGTAATCGAGAAGTCCGGCGTGGCTTGTGCGGATACGTGCGGCTTCCGTACTGGCTCCGCTGTATACGCCGAGCCTGATCCCGGATTCGCGAAGTTCCTCGAGAAGCTCGCGGATCCCGTCGAACGGCCGGATATCGTCTCCGTCGGCCCGGCTCATCTCGAAGAAAGCCTCCGATACGGCACGCCCCTCGTCTTCCGGAAACATCCTGCTGAACATAAGAGTTTCAGGCGGACCGAAGTAAGGGATCAGCTCCTCCAGTCTCCAGATGCGCCCGGTCCGCTCGACCATCAGCCGGTTGAATATCCGCAGAACCGTCGGAAACGTATCGGCGATGGTGCCGTCGAGATCGAACAGGACAGCGTCGATTGTGCGTGATGATCTGATGGTTGACATGCTTTTCAAGTCCCGAATTATACTCTATTCGCGACAACTCTCAATGGATCAGCCTCCGTCCGCGCCGTGTGATACGCTTTGAAGCGTCGATCCGGTCCTGAGGGAGCTTGTCGTCCGGCCCGTCTTTGTGTTTGTGAACTTTGTGGATTATTTTAAATCGTTATCATTCGTAATTGCTCAGCCCTGAGGATCAGAAGGGAAATTCAGACAGGATTTACAGGATTTGACAGGATTTACAGGATAATATCGGAAAATCTTCTGCCTGCGACAGGGAATTTCGAGGCAAAATGCCCTTCATGGCCCTGAATCAATCCTGTAAATCCTGTCAAATCCTGTAAATCCTGTCGATATCTCCCTTCTACTCTATGGGCCGAGTAGTTAGTATTATTAATGGATAAATGTGAAACATGGATCTGCCTATTTTCAATGACAACCTGAAGTCATCCGGATCGTGGGTGGCGGCGATCGACGGTGAGAAGAGGGAATGGAGCGAGGCTCTTGCAACGGGCGGCGAATCGGTCCTCGACCGCATGCACCGGTTGCAGATCGAGCAGTTGCAGGGCCGGCCGGCTGATGACGCCCGTCTGCTCGATGCGATGCGTCGCGTGACGGGATGGGCGCGCGCCGGGGAGTTCGATCTCGACCGGTTGATCGAGATGCACCGGACGCTGACCGGGCCCGCGGATGATCCGATCCGCCGGACCGAGCCGCTGCCGCTCAATCCGATGCACGACCCGGCGCCGGCTGTGCTGGTCCCGCGGATGCTCGACAACGCCTTCGACTGGTTCTCCACTCCGAGCTTCGCCGAACTCCATCCGGTCGAACAGTCGTCGGTCGTTTTTCTGAGGCTTCTCGATCTGCATCCGTTCACGTCGCAGATGGAGCTCTCGGCGCTGCTTGCCGCCGGATTCTACACTCAGCGCGCCGGACTGCCGTCGCTGGTCGTCTACCGCGAAGAGTCGGATCGCTACCGCCAGGCGGTCGAAGCCGCATTCCGAATGCTGACGCAGCCGCTGGTCGAGCTCTTCGCCGAGATGCTCGCCCGGACGATGCGTGAGTGCCGCCGGGAAGCGCCATGAGTTCGCCCGAAAGGCTGTCGCGGGAAGCGATCAGAATCCTGCAGCCGCATTTCCCGGAACTCGAGCTCGACCGGGTCACAATACACTACGGGATACCGTGGTATGTCATTCCAAAGCCGCTCGGTTACACCGACGGGTATCGGGTCTATCTCGATGCCGAGTCGCTGCCCGATGATCCGCTGACTCTTTACGCGCTGATCTCGCACGAACTCGAGCACGTCAGGCAATATCGCCTTCACGGCAAGTGGAGATTCCGCTGGAAGTACGTCGCCTCTTATCTGCGGAAGAGGATGGGCGGAGATTCGCATTTCCGGGCTTATCGCGAGATTGAATTCGAGGTCGAGGCCAGAGATACTGAGTTCAGAGTGAGCGGCGATCTGCTGGCCCGGTCCTTCGACCTGCCGGGGGCCTTCGAACAATCCGGGAGAGATAATACAGATGTCTGATAGCGGGAAGATTTCGGAGAAGATGCTCAGGCTGCTGCCTGAGAGCCTGGGGCGGATGGACGACCTGCGGGCGAGATGGCACGAATACGTTCCGGACGAAACGCTTGCGGTTTCCGACGAAGTCGCTGCCGGGGCGCTGGGCGAGCTGATCGAAAGACTGAGGGAGAACTACCCGTTCTGGCATCCGAGCTACGCCGGGCAGATGCTCAAGCCGCCGCATCACATCGCCTCGCTCGCCTATTTTCTGACGCAGCAGATCAATCCGAACAACCATGCGCTGGACGGCGGCCCGGCGACCGCGCGGATGGAGGTCGAGGTCGTCGCCGAGCTGGCGCGGATGTTCGGCTACGGGGCATTTCTCGGGCACCTCACCTCGAGCGGGACGATCGCCAACCTCGAGGCGCTCTGGGTGGCGCGATCGCTCCATCCCGACAAGGCGATCGCCTTCTCGACGGAATCGCACTACACGCATCGCCGGATGTGCGAGGTGATCGGAGCCCGGACCATCGAGATTCCGGCCGATCCGGCCGGGCGGATGGATCTCGATGCCCTGCGCGAAAGACTGCGGGAAGGCAGGATCGGAACCGTCGTGATGACCACCGGGACGACGGCTCTCGGCGCGGTCGACCAGATCCACCGGGCGCTCGAGCTGCGACGTGAGTTCGACTTCCGCATTCACGTCGATGCCGCCTACGGTGGTTTCTTTCGACTGCTGGCGGACAATGACGGGCTGTCCGCCGAATCCGCCGCAGCATTCCGCGCCATCGCGGAGACCGACAGCGTGGTCGTCGATCCGCACAAGCACGGACTGCAGCCGTACGGTTGCGGTTCGGTCATCTTCAGCGATCCGTCGGTTGGAAGGTTCTACAAACACGATTCGCCGTACACCTATTTCACGTCGAGCGAGCTGCATCTGGGCGAGATCAGCCTGGAATGCTCGCGGGCGGGGGCTGCCGC
>CALBSU010000319.1 GCA_937967285.1 uncultured Acidobacteriota bacterium | reverse complement strand
CGGACATCCTCGTCCAGGGAGCTCTCGACTGGGAACTCCAGCCGCTGATCTCGGCGCTCGAAAAGAAGGAAGAGATCCAGATCGCATCGTGGACCTTCTGGCGGGGTTACATCGGCGGGAAACGGGTCGTGGTGTCGCGCACCGAGGTTGGAACGATCAATGCCGTCGCGGCAACGACGCTGGCCGTACTCCACTTTCGCCCCGGACTGATCATCAATCAGGGGACCGCTGGCGCGAGCGACCCGGAGCTCAAAGTCTTCGATATCGTGATCGGCGAATCGACCGTCGATTACAGTTCGTATCGGTCGGCTCCCGCCCGCGAAGGCGAGGGCGTTCTGCAATCCCGTCGCACTCCGATCCCGCACCGGATCAGAATCGACGGGCGCGAGAGCCTCACCTTTCAAAACTTCCCCGGCGATCCGAAAGCGATCGAACACGCGCTCTCGACTGAATACAAACGCGGACGGCTGATCAGGGGAATCATCGGCTCGGCTTTTGAGTATAATCGCGAAATCGACAGGCTGAACTGGGTCAGAAAGACTTTCGGGGCGGTCTCGGAAGATATGGAGAGCGCATTTACGGCCGGGGTCGCGGTCGGTTTCAAGATCCCTTTCGTGGCAATCAGGATCATCTCCGATTCGGAATTTTATGCGCCGGAACTGCAGAGATCGGCGGGAGAGTACTGCGCGGCTTTCGTCGTCGACGTGATCAGAACGATGAAGTGATCGGCTCTCAACCGATCAGCGGCTGCCCGCGATAGACCACCGACCAGCCTCTCGAGATGCTGGTGTCGATGGCCTCCTCGTAATTCCTGACTGCCTCCCGGCTGGTGTTGAACTGCCTGATGACAGGCTCGCCTTCGCGTGGATCATGTTTGATCACGGCCGTCACCGTCTTGGTCTTTCCGTCGGCATCGACCATCTCGGCCCTCACCAGGCCGAGAAACGTGAATATGTCATGCTTGGTCAGTATCGTCAGGTAAGTCACTCATCCTCCTCCGTCCATTTCAGTTTCGACGAGCCATCATATCACAAAGAGGAGCTTCTCGAAGGCTTGAGAAGATAGGCCGCCAGGCAGACTGCGCTGGCGATCGAGACCGCGATCTTGTATCCGGAATGAATTTTGAGCGGGGAGATGAAGCCCTCGATCAGACCGGCGACGATGAGCAGCGGGATGCAGCCGGCCATGAGCCTGACCGCCGCGGCGCCGCGCTCGACGAGCGCATCGCGCCTCGTCCTCTCGCCCGGCGCAAGCAGCGCCAGTCCGATCATCAGTCCCGCGCCGCCGGCGATGAAGATGGCAGTGAATTCGAGCACGCCATGACCGGCGACAAATGCCCAGAGCCTGAGAGTCATCCCGTACTTGACGATCAAAGCATTGATCGCCCCGAACTGGAGCGCCGAAGGCATCAGCGAGTAGATCATGCCGGCGACCGGAATGATGCTCATGGCGAAGACCTTCAGGCTGACGCCGATATTGTTGGCCATGATCATCGCCGCGCCCTGCGGCGCCGCCCGGTTGAGGTCCTCCCACCAGCTCACCCCGCCGCGTATCCGCTCGACCGCGGTCCTCGGAACATACGCGAAATCGGCGAAATCGGCATCGCGCCACGTCGCGATGAACGAGCCGATCGAGATCAGCAGAAAGATCACAAACGTGGCGAAGGTGTAACGCCACGTTCGACGGAAGAGCGCCGGAAAGTCGTTCAGGTAAAAGTCCGCGATGCCCCTGACGCCGGCGCTCCGCGTCCGGTAGAGAGCCCCGTGCCCGCGGATGACCAGCGAGTTGAGATAGCTGACCAGCCGCTGATCCCGCGACTCGACGCGCGCGATCGCCAGATCCGACGACGCGCGGCGGTAACTGTATATCAGCTCGCGCAGGTCCTCGCGGCCGAGCGATTTCACGCCGCGGGAGTTCCCCGCCTGTTCGAGCAACTGCTCGAGCCTCTTCCAGGCCGCCTTCCGTCTCGCTATCAGACCTTCCGACATCTCGCCTCCGGTTCAGAATTTCTGGTAGAGGAAATGCTTGTATCCGACGCTCATGCTGTGAAGCATCCAGGGCGGAAGAGATGTTATCACGAGCGCGCTCATCAATCCGTGAGACAGCGCCAGCGCAGGCAGATTCGGAGCCCTCTCGTAGACCCACGACCAGATCAGGCCTCCCAGGAACGTCAGCACCATCAGCGCCGGATTCGGAGCGTGCGCCAGCGAAAAGATCAGTGCAGTCAGCAGAACCGCCAGATTGACGCGCCCCGGCGATGATTTCCCGCCGGTCGTCAGATACCGCATCCTGCGATACAGAAAGCCCTGCAGGATCGTCTGCTGGACGAGCCCCCACAGCGGCAGCAGGAGCAGGCCAAATCTGAACCCGCCACCGTACATCCCCGAACTCCATCCGATTCCGGCCAGGATCAGCGTCGCCGCCAGCGTCGGAAGAGCCAGCAGCTTCATTGCGCGCCCGAAATTCTCCGTCGAGAGACCGAGTTGTCGCGGACTTTCTCCGCGGACGCGGTGCGAATAGATGATCAGCCCGAGGGCCAGCAGCCCCGGAATCGCCCACATCCAGCGGAACGGCGGCCCGATCGGAATGATCAGCCAGAGAGTCAGAAAGACCGATCCGACGACTGAACCGACCTCCAGCGCCGTGGCGAACCTCAATGAGATTTCGGTTTTCTCTGCAGCCATGATTGATCCGATCATTCCAGGTCGCTATCGCTCTCTGTGCTGTACCGATGACTCCAGGTCGCTATCGCTCTCTGTGCTGTACCGCTCCCGGCTATTATCTTTTCGTACCTTCAGGACTCGTTGATCGCGGCGCCGCTTTCTACTTTCTACTTTTTACTTTCTACTGACTTCAGATTCCGATCGAACCAGAGGATCGTCCGGGCGAGCATATCCTGCCGGTGACGGAGCTCCCTGATGCCGTGGCCCTCGCGCGGATAGCGGACCAGAACGGTCTCGATGCCGCGCATCCTGAGCGCGGTATACATCTCCTCGGCCTGCGTGATGTGAACGTCGTTGTCCTGTTCGCCGTGGATGAGCAGCGTCGGCGTGGCCGCGTTTTTGACATGCCTGAGCGGCGAGCGCTCCCAGAGGATCTCGTAGTTGTCCCACGGATAGCCGTTGAACTCGGCATGGATCAGGTCCTGATAGAGCGAAGTCGAATAGAAGCTGATAAGGTTCGAGAGGCTGGCGATCGAGACCGCGGCCTTGAAACGCGTGGTCTGAGTGACGATCCAGTTGGTCATGTATCCGCCGTAGCTTCCGCCGGTCACTCCGAGCCGGTCCCCGTCGAGCGAAGGGAACTTCGCCAGCGCCTCGTCGACGCCCTTCATCAGATCCCTGTAATCGCCTCCTCCCCAGTCGTTGACGCATCCGTCGGAGAATTTCTGACCGTATCCCGACGATCCGCGGGGATTGATCAGGATGACTCCGTAGCCCGCGGCGGTCAGAGCCTGAATTGTCGGGTTGAATCCGTAGCCGTGCATCCCGTGCGGACCGCCGTGAATCGAGAGGATGGCAGGAACCCTGTCGCCGGGCGGCAGGTAGACCCAGCCCTGAATCTCGAACCCGTCGTTCGAGAAACGAAATTCCTTCGGCTCGGAGGCCCTGACGTTTCCGATCAGGGTCGCGTTGAAAGCGGTAATCCGTTTCAGCCCGTCCGTCGAGCCGCCGGCTGCGAATCCGCCGAAGTAGACTTCAGCCGGACGGGTCGGATCGCTGTAGATCACCGCCGCGGTCCGATCGGGCCCCGCGGAAAAGGCCGCGATCTGGATCGGCCTGTCGATCAGTCGCTGAATGGATTGAGAACGTCCGTCAGAGTTCGCCGCGACGAGCACGCTCTTACCCTGATCGGCGATCAGAAAGTGCAGTCGACTGCCGTCGCGCGACCACGCGAGCGAGGAGACCCTCCGATCGAGCCCGCGACTGACCTCGACCGGCTGCCCGCCGGCCGCCGGGAGCATGTACGCCTGAGTGTCTTCGGCCACGCTGTCGATCGTCGTGATCCGGCGACTTGTGGCAAGGTACGCGATCGAGGCCCCGTCCGGAGACCAGGCCGGCTGCCACTCGCAGCCCGGCGTATTCGTCAACCGGCGTATCGCGAATGTCTCGACGTTGACCGTGAACAGGTCGGTATTGTTCACCTTGTCGGGGTCCGGCTGGCGATTCGAGACGAAGACGATCTCGCCGCCCTTCGGCGACCAGTCGATCGAATGCTCGTAAAAAGGCCCTGTCGTCACCTGGCGCAGGCTTCCGCTCTCGAGGTCGACCACGAAGATGTGCGATTGGAGCGAATCGGAGAAGCCCGTTCTGGATTTGTACTGCAGTCTGGTTATGACGCGAGGATCGTCGGGAATCGCGCTGAGAAGGCTTTCATTGGCCGATGCCGGCCTTCGTCCGAGCGCCTGTCCCTGTGCGCGATAGATCATCTCGCGGACCTCGACCGGGAGCTTTTCGATCTCCTCGCGCGTCAGCGGTCGCAGCACCTGCGGCGGAAGGCCCGCCATCTGAGGCGATGCCGCCTGCGACGGCCTGTCGGAAAGAACCTCTATCGACGAGAGAAACGCGATCCGGCGGCTGTCGGGCGCCCAGGCGAAGCTCTCTCCCGCGCCCTTGAGGTAAAAATTGGTCTGGTAGACGTGGATCGCCAGTTTCGGCTCGCCTCCCTCAGCAGGTACAACCCAGATCCCAGGCTTGCCGTCCCTGTTCGAATAGAAGGCGATCCGCCGCCCGTCGGGCGAAAACCTGGGCGCCGACTCGCTGAAATCGCCGGTCGTCAGTCGCTTCGGTTCGCCGGCGGCGGTCGAAACCGTCCACAGTCGCGAGATCCGCCCCGCCCCGTCGGACGACGTCTCGCTGACGGTGAAGACCGCTCTGCCTCCGTCGGGCGAAAGCCGTACATCGGCGACTTCACGCAGCGCCGGCAGATCAGCCGGCGAAAATCCCCTCGACTGCTGCGCTTCGGCCGTCAGGACCGAAACTATGACTATTAATAATGATACTGCCGTCTTCTTCATAACTTCAGAGCTGCCTCGCGGCTGCTAGTCCCGTTCGAGAACCACGAAGGCCAATGCCATGTCGGTTGCGTGTGAGAGCGTGACGTGAGCCCTGGTCACGCGAAGCTCGCGAATCAGTTCAGCCGCGCGCCCATGGAAATGCAGCTGCGGCGCCCCTTCATTTGATGATATTATCTCGACGTCGTGCCACGAGAGGGCGCGAACGGGAATGGCGGCGCCGATCGCCTTGCGGGCGGCCTCCTTGGCGGCGAAGCGCGTGGCGTACCGTTCCCCGCTGCGAAAAACGCGCTCGCAGTATTCGATCTCTCGCGGGGTGAAGACTCGGTCGCGAAAACGCTCGCCGTGCGTCGCGATCGCCTTCTCGAGCCTCGAAATTTCGATCAGATCTGTGCCGATGCCGATGACCATAAAAACATTCTGGAAACTAAGCAGTTTATTGGTTTAAACGCAGAGGCGCAGAGAGGGCAGAGATCGATATTAAGGGTATATAAATCCGGATTCTCGTCCAATGGGCATATAACGAGTATTGCCATGCCAAAAAAACCTCTGCCCACTCTGCGCCTCTGCGTTTAAAAATCAGGATACTCAGGTTACACAGTAATAAGTATGGACCAATTCACGATCCGGGAATATCACAACATCCAACTGATAGTCTGCGAGCCGATCGAACGGCTCGGATTCAAAAACGCTTTCAGCACACGGGTCGGAGGCGTCAGCCCGCTGCCGGAAAACTCGCTCAGCCTCGGTAACTTCAGTCAGGACGAGCGGGAAAACGTGACGGAAAACCGGAGGCGGTTCCTCGAAGCGCTCGGCGCCGGCGACTGGCCGCTGGTCACGGCTCGCCAGATCCATTCGGCGGATATCAACCTGATCGACGATGAGAGATCGATCGCCGCCGATCCGGCCGCCTGCGACGCGCTGGCATCGAACATCGCCGGAACGCTGCTCGCCGTCCAGACCGCCGACTGCCTGCCGGTCCTCATCGCCGACGAAAGGACGGGCGCTTTCGCGGCCGTTCACGCCGGCTGGCGCGGCACGCTGGCGGGAATCGTCGCACGAACCATCGAGAAGTTGCAACTTCGCTTCGGATCGGACCCGAACGACCTCCACCTGGCCCTCGGCCCGGCCATCAGCGCCGCCGTCTTCGAGGTCGGCCCGGAAGTGATCGAGGCATTTCAGCGGGAATACTCCTACGCCGCGGATCTGGTCTCGAACCGCAAGCAGAACGGCAAGGCGCACCTCGACATCAATCTCGCAAATATCCGACAGGCGGTCGACGCCGGCGTCAGCGAAAACAGAATCTACGACAGCGGACTCTGCACCTGGTTGCGCAACGACCTGTTTTTCAGTTATCGTCGTGAATCGGGCGTCGAGAAGCCCGTCGGCCGGCTGATGGGCATCATCGGCCGTGACAAGACCCCGAAACATCCCCTTCCGGCCAGTGGAGCCTGAAACGTGAAAAATTCGATCATCGCAATATTATTATTTCTGACCGTAATCATCTCGCCGGCCTTCGGCCAGACCGCGCCGGTCGTTCAGGAGACACGGCCCGCCGAGGCCGATCCCGAACTCGAACTTCGTCGCGCGATCGAAAGCTCTGGCGGCAGCGAGACTCAGATCATCATCAACCTGGAAGACTATCTTCGCAGGTTCCCGCAAACCAGTCGGCGGACCGAGATTGAAATCAACATCTACAAGCTGAGCCTCAAAGTGCGCGACCGTGAACGGACGATCGCCTACGGGACGAAGATCGTCGAGGCCGACGACGACAATATCGACGTCCTGATGAATCTGGTCTCCACTCTCAGGGAACGGCGCGCCGACGGCGACCTCGGCAGGGCGATCCAGTATGCCGACCTGCTGATCAAAAGGTTCGAGGGCGTCGTCGCCAGCAGCCTCAAACCGCGTCGCATCAGCCCGGCTCAGTGGGAGGAACGCAAGCGGAAGGGGATTGCTTCGGTCTACCTGCTCCGCGGCAGAGTCCACGCCGATCTCAACAACGACGAGAAGGCCAAAGCCGACCTCGAGAAGAGCTTCGATGCGGGCCGGCTCGCCGGCGCAGCCCTCTCACTCGGCGAACTGGCCGAGAAACGCCGCGACGTCGACGGCGCGATCGACTACTACCGCCAGGCTTTCGTCATCGCTCTCGACGGAGACGAGGAGATAGATACCGGCGCGCTCCGCAAAAAGCTCGGGCTCATCTACCGGTCGAAGAACGGTTCCGAGACCGGACTCGGCGACCAGATCCTCAAGGCCTGGGACAAATACTCGCGCGAAAAGGACGAACGCGAAGCGAAACTCCAGCCGCCCAATCCGAACGCCGGCATCTCGGATCCGCTCAACTACAAACTGACGCGACCGAACGGCTCCGTGCTCGATCTCAATTCACTCCGCGGAAAGACGATCGTCATGAACTTCTGGGCCACCTGGTGCGGTCCGTGCCTGACCGAACTGCCCCTCTTCGCCCTGACCATCGAAAAGTACCGGAAGGATCCGGACGTCGTATTCCTCGCCATCACCACCGACGAGGATCGCGAACAGGTCAACCCCTTCCTCAAGGATCGTAAGTTCAACCTGCCGGTCGCCTTCGCCGACGGCATCAACGACTACTTCAACGTCTCGTCCATTCCGACCACCATCATCATCGACCCTCAGGGGCGAATCTCTTACAGACAGGCCGGCTATAACCCGGGAGAGGATTTCGTCGAATCGCTGAGCGAAAAAATAGAATCCAGCAGGAAGTTGAGTACAAAGTAAAAAGTATAAAGTATAAAGTAAATTCGATGTGACAACGGACCCCGCTCATTTACTTTATACTTTCTACTTTTTACTTTCTACTACTTTTCCGGGACATAATCCCTGAATCTGCCCTGATCATCGTAGAGGCGCTGGTAATGGCCTGCATTGCGGTAGACGCCCTGAACGTAGAGGCGCGTCTCGCTGATCGGGATGCTCTCGACCCATTCCTCGATCTCGTCACCGGGGAGTTCCCTGATCCAGCGGCTGACGCGCGTCGGACCGCCGTTGTATGCCGCGGCGACGTATTCGAACCGTCCGAAACGGCCGATCAGTTGTTTGAGGTAGGTCGTTCCGAGCTGGATATTGATGGACGGATTGAAGAGATCGGCATTCGAGATGCCGCCGATGCTGGTGCGTTTGGCGACGGCCCGTCCGGTCGACGGCAGCAACTGCATCAGCCCGAGAGCGTTGGCGCGGCTGCGGGCCTGAGGATCGAAGACTGTCTCCTGACGGATCAGCCCGGCGATCAGATAAGGATCGATCGAGTGACGCTTGCCTTCCTCGCGGATGACGCTCCACCACTTGAGCGGATAAAAGATGTCCCAGACCTCGCGACTCATCTCCTCGGGCATGCTCTGCCCGTAATCCGGATAGGATTTCTTGAGGACATTGATCGCGGCCACGTTTTCGCCGTTCGCGCGGTGGATCTGCGCGATCCGGAGATTGATCAGCGGAGATTCAGGCGAGCCATCAAGCGCGGATTCGAGCTCGTTCCTGGCCGACTGGTTGAAGGCTATCTTCATCAACTGCTCGGCGCGTCTGACCTTCTCGCGGTCGGGAGCGCTGATCTTCTCGACGGGCAGTTTGATCTCCTGCAGTCCCGCCACAGCGCGCCTCAGCACCTGATCGTTCTGGATCGAAGCCGCCTGAACGCCCTGGTTGGTGAGCGCCATGATTCTGCGCTCTGAGTTGAGGCCGTACCAGCCGACGCCGTAACGCCTGAGCAACGCTCGATAAAGCGTCAGAGCCCGCGCCTTGTCGCCGGCCCGTTCGGTATCGATCGCGCCCCAGAACGCTGCTTTCCCCCTGTTGTCGGTCTCGTCGGAGTAATTGGCCAGATGTTCGACCAGCAGTCGCGCGGAAGTCTTGTAATCTTTCGCCTCGTGAGCCCGCCAGGCCAGCCAGTAATGCGCCTCGTCGGCATGCGGTCCCTGCGGATACTCCCTCAGGAGCTGATTGTAAAAGACCGCGGCGCGGTCATCGCGGTTCCGCTTCTGATGAAAACGGCCGGTCATGAAGATCAGCTCTGGAATCCGCGCGCTCGAGGGAACCCTCCGTTTGAGCTCCGCCAGCACCGCTGCCGCGTCCGGCTCATTGCTCAGCGAAAGGCTGGACATGCCGCGGTAATAGAGCGCATCGGCGATCACCTTCTGATTGGCGGAACGAACCGCCGAAAGCGCCGTGACCGCGTCCTTGAACGAGTTGGCACGATAATAGGCGATGCCCAGATTGAGGCGAACCGCGTCTCCCGCCTGGTCGGGGAACTCTGCGACGATCCGGTCGTAGGCTTCGACCGCAAGCACCCAGAGGCCCGCATCGTATAATTTGTCGGCACGGCGTTTGAGCTGAGAAGCATCCGCCGGCGCTGCCGATCCGCCGAGCGCCGTCAACTGATCGACCACCTTTTCGGCTTCCGGGGACTGCGGCGCATCGAAATAGAGCTTGCGGAGAGTGATTACCGCCTCGTTCCGACGCCCCAGTTTTTCAAGAGCCTCGGCGCGCAGCTTGAGCGCCGTCCCGTCATTCTTATCCGCCAGCGGTGTCAGATCATCAACCACTCGCTGATGATCGCCGCGTTCAGAAGCCATCCCGGCCGCCTGCAGAATCGCATCCCTGGCGAGGATCGAGGCCGGCCACTGCCGGGCCACCCGCCTGTACTCGCGCTCCGCTTCCTCCTTCTGGCCGACGGTCGCAAGAGAACGTGCGCGGTAGAAGACCGCGTAGTCTCCGACTGCCGTGGACTTGCCGATCGCCGGATCGGCGAGAATCCTTGCTGAGCCGGCGTTATCGCCCGTCTGCTGGCGCATATAACCGCGCGCCAGCTTCGCCAGCCCGGCCGATTCGGTTCCCGGCCAGGTATTTTCGACCTGCTGGAATCCGGCCTCGGACTTCGCAGCGACGGCTTTCGCCAGCAGCGACTCCGCCGTGCCGCGCCCCTGCGCCAGGGTACGCTCGATATAACCGGCGACAACGACCAGTCCGAGAACCAGGATTAAAGTGATTTCAGGATATTTGACAAGCGGCTTGGGTATCCGGAGATTCCTCAACCCGGAAAAGCTGATCATGCTTCGGCTCCTCATCTGGTGCAGCTTCAAGGGGAAAGCCGGGAGTTAACAATGCTTCAATCGAAGAGGGCGAATCCGGGGGCAGTCGATTCGACCTTCGCGGCGCACGATGATTTCAAGGGTAAAAGAAACGGGCAGGATTTACAAGATGAGCGCGTCATTAAAATGATCGGCGCTGACCGCAAACCCTGCCCCTGCATCAAAATGGAGGCGAAATATCAGGAGGCGATGACGACCGGCCCCGGACATTCCGGACCGAGTTTGGCCGGATCGCCCTCGGCCAGAGTCTGAACCAGTTCATCGTAAAAATAGTCGAACCTGGTTGCCACCGCCGGAGAGACTCGCTTGTCATAAACCTTGCGACTGCGGTCGATCTCGTCCTTGAGCCTGTCGTAGAGGTCGAAGTTACGCCGCCCCTCGTTGACCTTGGCTGCATTGTAGAGCTTGATCTCGGAGACCAGCAGCCTGGCGAAGCGGCGCGCATCGTTGTGAGCCCGCTGTTCGGTCTCGCTGGCCGGAGCGGGCACCGACGGAATCGGCGTAGCCTGCTTCGGGACGGCATCCGAAGTGAAGAATGGCGATTCGGCGGCCGGCGCAGTCTCCCCCTCGTCGGGGTAATCGCGCGTCGTGCGAATCTGCTCTGTCGGAGCTGACGATTCCGCGCTCTCCTGCGCGCTCTCCTGATTGTTGTAGTAAGGCGGCGCCGGCGGAGGCGGCGGAACCTCGTCCACAACTTCTGCGGCCTCTGCTTCGACCGTCTCCGGCTCGTAGTCTTCGACTTCCTCGACCTCATCGACCTCATCGACGGGCTCGGCTTCGATTTCAGCCGGTTGAGCCACCTGGGATTCGGCAGCCTCGAGCTGCTCCTCGACGCCTTCCGGCATGACCAGGTCCTCGGTGATCCTGTCCGGCTTGACCTGATCTTCATCAGCCTGCTCTTCGGGCTCACTCGGCGCCTCGGCCTGTACCGGGAGAGCCGGCAGATGAGATGTCGGTTTTTCGTCTTCCTGAACCTCTGTCTGCTGATCCTCAGCATGAATCGGGACCGTTTTACGAAAATCCGGCGCCGGCCTGGTCGGCTCGAGACCGCGGCGCGCCGGCAGAAGCTCGATCCCCATGCTCGCGACATCGATCAGAAGCTCGATGGCCGGAACATTGATCGAATCCTCGGCCTTCGTCCCCGAATCGGCGTAGAGCACCGCCGCCGCCTTGCCGCGGATGACCAGCGGGACGGCTATCGCGCGCTCGGGCGCGGGTGAACCATAGATCCCAAGCACCTCGAAGTTGTCGCCCGGAGAAGACGACCTGCCGGATGCCGTCGTGAAACCGGTCAGGGCATCCCTCAGCAGAGTCGGCGTGTGTGTCGGCACCTTGATCAGCCGGACGGTCTCGTCGTTCAGTCCGTTCTCGAATCCGTTCGCCTTCCAGCCGACCGCATCTCCGCCCTTGACGACGAAGAAGACCACGCGGGGAGCGAACCGGGAGGCCGATTTGACCAGCGCCGTCAGAGTATCGGACTGGGTCCGCTGATCGTCGATCTCGATAACTCCCGAACGCAGATCCTCGAAAGCGGACTGCTGAGCGGAAGCCGTCTGGGCTGAAGAGACCGCCAGCTTGAGCGCTTTCCGGCTGGCCTCGAGCTGCTCGCGAAGGTCCTCCGCCTGAGCTTCGGCATCGCGACGCGCAACGGCGGCGGCCTCGGCGCAGGAAGTCTCGAGCCGTTTCTCGAACTCGTCCTGAATCGACTGGCGAGTGAGCGAATCCCATTCCTGCCGGGCCGCTTCGAGCTTCGACTGAAATTCCTCCTCAGCCCGGCTCTTCGTTTCGGTGAACCACTGCCTCAGATGATCGAAGAAGCCCCCTTCGTCTTCCGACGGCTCCTGACCGGCATGGCTGGCAAGCGACTCGCTGATCTCAGCGATTGTGGCCTGAAGCCGCTCGATCTCAGCTTTGACCGGAGCGATTCGACCGGCCAGAAATTCGGCGGCGCGGGACTGCAACTGAGACTCGAACGATTCTTCCGGGGTCTTCGAATCGTTGTGCTCGCTGTTCTCTTGTAAGTCATTGTTTTCTTCGGACACCATTTACCTCCGATTCATTCGGACAGTGATCCTTCCCGATAATGAACCTGCTGAATTTATCGCGGCGGACATCTTAAGGGGCTGAAACGACCGCCAGTTGCTGCCTGAACTTGAGAATGATTGTTATCGAGTCAGGATCCGGATCTTCGCAATCTCACTCTCCGCCCGACCGCGGAAAGGCAGGCACTTCACCCAGTATCTTTTAAGCGCCGGCGCGGTTGCGATTTTATAAAAAAGGCATTTAATTATCTTAGGACATTGATTGGTTGTCAATTTCACCGGGCAGACTTGCGGGAGTCCGGGCGAGAATGAAGGTTCGATGAAGATATTGATCGCACAGCAGATGAGAGAGATCGACCGGATGACGGTCGAACGTTGCGGGATTCCGTGGCCGATCCTGATGGAGACGGCCGGCAGCCGCGTGGTCGAGGCTCTGATCGATCGCGTCGGGCCGGTTGCCGGTCGCCGGATCGGGGTCTTCTGCGGCCGCGGAAACAACGGAGGCGACGGCGCCGTAATCGCCAGGCTGCTCGGGATGCGGGATGCCCGGGTCGATGCTTACCTCTTCGGCCGGATCGAGGAGACCGGTGGCGAGGCACGCGCCAATTTCGAAATTCTGCAAAAGCTGTCGGTCGGCGCCTCGAACCACACGTCCGAAAACCTGCAATTTCACGAGGACGCCGCTCCCGGGACGATCGGATCGGATTTCGAGATAGTGATCGATGCCCTGTTCGGGACCGGACTGAGCAGGCCGGTCGAAGGGATGTACGCCGAGGTGATCGACAAGATCCGGATGCTCCGATCGCATAGCGGCGCGCTTGTCGTGTCGGTCGACATTCCTTCCGGGCTCCCGTCGGACTCCGCCGCGCCGATCGGCGTGCATGTCGACGCCGATCTGACGGTCTCGTTCACCGCGCCGAAGGTCGGGAACGTCCTCGCTCCAGCCTGCCGGTCAAACGGGGATCTCGTCGTGGCCTCGATCGGAACGCCCGACTGGCTGGTCGAGGAACATTCCGGATCGAATCTCAATCTCGTCGAACCGGGAATGGTGACGGCCTGGCTCCGCGAGACTCGGCGGCCCGTCGACGCGCACAAGGGAACGGTCGGTGACGTGCTGATCTTCGCCGGTTCGCGAGGCAAGACCGGCGCTGCCGCGCTCGCATCCCATGCCACGCTGCGGACAGGCGCCGGGCTGGTCACCGTCGCCACGGCCGCTTCAGCACAGGACCTGCTGGTCGGACAGGTGCTTCCCGAGGTGATGACCGAACCGCTCGCCGAGACCGGCAATGGTGCAATCTCGGACGGGGCCCTGCCCCGTGCCGTCGAACTGGCCCGCCGGAGGACCGTCCTGGCCGTCGGACCCGGAATCTCATCGTCCGATGATGAAACGCGGCGCTTCGTCGTCGAGCTGGTATCCGGCCGCAAGCTGCCGATCGTCATCGACGCCGACGGTCTCAACGCTCTCGCTCCATGGCCGACCGGGATCAGAGGATCGGATGATCTTCCGATCATCATCACTCCGCATCCCGGAGAAATGGCGAGACTGACGGGGCTGACAACCGGAGAAGTGAATGCCGACAGGATCGGGACAGCGCGCGGTTTCGCCGCCCGGTCCGGAGCCATCACGGTCCTCAAGGGAAGCCGGTCCGTCATCGCGTCTCCGGACGGAGAGGTCTGGGTCAATCCGACGGGCAATCCCGGCATGGCCACGGCAGGCTCGGGCGATGTGCTGACGGGAATCATCTCAGGCCTGCTCGCCCAGCGCCCCGGCGATCCCGTCGGAGCCGCCGTCGCCGGCGTCTACCTGCACGGCCTCGCGGGCGATCTCGCCGCCGCCGAACTCGGCCAGCGATCCGTGATCGCCTCCGATCTCATCGCGCACCTGAGCAGAGCGCTGATCGCTTCCGGCGACACAACCGACGAACCGAAATCCGTTAAACTTATCTGAGCTGCCGTGCCACCCAATTATCAAATCGATACGATCTCAACCTCCGCCCGGGAAACTTTCGAAATCGCCCGCAAACTGGCGGAATCCCTGACCTCATCTTCCGTCTTCTTACTGACGGGAGACCTCGGAGCCGGCAAGACCGTCTTCGCCAAAGGTATCGCAGCCGGGCTCGAGATCGACCCGGACGAGGTCAGCAGCCCGACCTTCACGCTGGTCAACCAGTACGAGGGCCGGCTCCGCCTCTACCATCTCGACCTCTACCGGCTATCGGGCGATGTCGGCGAACTGCTCGAACTGGGACTCGACGAGATGCTCGATGACCCGCAGGGCGTCGTCGTCATCGAATGGCCCGAACGGCTCGGCGCTTTCCGGATCCCCGGCGCCCTCACCGTCTCGATCGAAGACCTCGGAGTGGATAAAAGAAGGATCCGATTAAGTAGAAAGTAAAAAGTAGAAAGTAGAAAGAGATATCCAAACGCATCGATACTTGACGGATAGTGCCCCGTACTCAAAACTTATGACCTGCGTCTTCTTCCTTTCTACTTTTTACTTTCTACTTTCTACTTTTTACTGACTCCCATGCTCACGCTTAACACTCCATTGATCGAGCTTCATCATCACGGGATACCGCGAGTGGGTCAGAAGACGGCGCACGCGCTGGCGGTCGAGCTGGCATCGATCAATGCCCGCCCGGATGCGCGGGAAGCGACCGTCGAGGACCTGCTGCATTACCTGCCGATGAGATACGAGGATCGCTCGAATCTGACGCGGATCGACCGGCTCAAGGACGGCGAGACGGCGTCGATCGAGGTCATGGTCCGGATCGGAGGCATCATTCCGCTCAAGGGCGGCCGGCTCAAAATGTACGAGTTCATCGGCACCGACGGGACCAACCAGGTTCGAGCATTCTGGTGGAACCAGATCTATCTCAATCGGGTCTTCAGCCGCGGAGCCCGCGTCATCCTCTACGGGCAGTGGAAGCTCAACCGCTACAAGGGATATTTCGAGGTGGAGAACCCGGATTACGAGATCCTGAGCGACGACGATGAGGATTCGGAGCTGAATGCGATTCACACGGCCCGGCGCGTGCCCGTCTATCGCAAACTCGGCGATTTCCGGACCCGCCAGTTGCGCACGATCTATCACAGAGTCCTGTCCGGACTGAGCGCGGAAGTCCCGGAATCGCTGCCGTCCGAAATCATCGACAACCGAAAGCTGATCCCGCTCCACGAGGCTCTTCGCAACTGCCACTTTCCGGCCGATGACGCGAGCATCGACGACTACAATCAGGCGCGCTCTCCCGCTCACCGGAGGCTGATCTTCGAGGAGCTCTTCTGGCTGGCGATCGCCATCGGCGTCCGGCGGGGCGAGCGGACCCGGGAGCCCAAAGGCGCACTGATCGAGGTCACCCCTCGCGTCCGCGAGGCGTATCTGAAGATACTGCCGTTCAAACCGACAGGAGCGCAGGAGCGCGTGCTCGGCGAAATCCTCAGGGACATGACCGGCAGCGAGCCGATGAACAGGCTGCTTCAGGGCGACGTCGGAAGCGGCAAGACGATCGTCGCGGTTCAGGCCATGATCGTCGCCATCGAGAACGGATACCAGACGGCGCTCATGGCTCCGACTGAGATACTGGCCGAACAGCATGCCCGCAATATCCGTCGCTGGCTGGCGGACACTCCGTACCGCGTTGAGCTGCTGACAGGCAGCATGAAGGTCGCCGAAAAACGCGCCATCCAGGCGGCGATCTCATCCGGCGACGTCGACCTGATCGTCGGAACGCATGCCCTCATTCAGGATGCCGTCAGCTTCCACCGCCTGGGGCTGGCCGTGATCGACGAACAGCATCGTTTCGGCGTCCTCCAGCGCGCAGAGGTCCAGCGGCGCGGCGTCAATCCCGATGTTCTGGTCGTGACCGCCACGCCGATCCCGCGCAGTCTCGCCATGACCGTTTACGGCGACCTCGATGTCTCCGTCATCGACGAACTCCCCCCCGGACGCACGCCCGTATCAACACATGTCAGGGGCGAAGACCGCCGCGATAAGATCTATCAGTTCATCCGCGACCAGATCGGAAAAGGTCGGCAGGCCTACGTCGTCCTGCCGATCATCGAGGAGTCAGAGAAACTCGACCTGCGAAACGCCCGTGAAATGTACGAACAGCTCAAGACGGAGGTCTTTCCGGAATTCGGCGTCGGTCTGCTGCACGGCAAAATGAAGCCCGCCGAAAAAGAAGAGGTGATGCGCGAATTCAGCGCCAACCGCCTCCAGATCCTGGTCGCCACCACCGTCATCGAGGTCGGCGTCGACGTCCCGAACGCATCGGTCATGCTGATCGAACACGCCGAGAGGTTCGGGCTCTCGCAACTCCACCAGTTGCGCGGACGCGTCGGTCGCGGCGCAGCCGAAAGCTACTGCATCCTGCTCGCTCAGTTCTCCAAAACCAAAGAGGCGAAAGAGAGGCTGAAGATAATGGAGGAGACAACCGACGGTTTCAAAATCTCCGAAAAGGACCTTGAAATACGCGGTCCCGGCGAAGTCATGGGCACACGGCAGTCGGGATTACCGGCTTTCAGGATCGCCAATATCGTACGTGATCAGAAGATTCTGCAGATGGCTCGCGAGGATGCCGATTATATGCTCACGGCTCGCGCCCGTACCCGGGAGACCGACCGGCTGATCAGACATGTCCGCAGCCTGCCCCGGTTCGGCCTTGCCCGCGTCGGCTGATAATCAATCGGCCTCGAGCTCCTCCATGACAAAGACGGCAAAATGGCAATGCAGCCCTTCTCGCATCGGCTCGTACGCCCGCTCGTGACGCCCGGCGAATTCGATCGCTTCCTCAACCGCATCAGAAAAATCGGTATGCAGGCCATGGCGCAGACAGGCATCGAGATGCGTGGCGAGGATGTCCTCCGCCCAGGCGATCTCTTCGTCGGTGATCCGATGCGGATCGAGTGAGTTGAGGCCGATCATATCGTTGCGCCTGATCCTTGCATCCAGCAGACGCTTCGCGAGCGATTGTGCGTTGGGGTGTTTCATGACCTCATCTCCACGGGCTTGAAATCGGCCCTGAGCGTGTCGAAAACTCTGTTTCGAGCTTCGATTTATCCGTTTTGCTTTCTTGACTCAATAGTAATCTCACGCAGACTCAAGTTCAAGCAATTAATTC
>CALBSU010000318.1 GCA_937967285.1 uncultured Acidobacteriota bacterium | reverse complement strand
CATGAAACATTCCATGCACAACTGGATGCGGCCGGAGCCGATCGAGACGACGCTCGAGCGACTGCATCGTTTCGGCTATGACGGGATCGAGCTCAGCGGTGAGCCGACGCGCTGGAACACTGACGAGGTTAGCGGCCTGCTGGACAAGTACGAACTGGAATGCTGGGGCGGGGTGACGATGATGTTCGAGGGGCGCGACCTGATCCACCCGGACAGCGCCATCCGACGCGGCACAGTCGAGTACATGAAGGACTGCATCAGGATGACGAAGGCGCTCGACGGCAAAATGTTCTGCATCGTTCCGACGACGGTGGGAAAGACGAAGCCGCTCGCATCGGCGGCGGAAGAATGGGGCTGGGCGGTCGAGGGGCTGACGGAAGTCGCCAAGTTCGCCGGAGAGCATGGGATCATACCCGGCATCGAGCCGCTCAACCGGTTCGAGACCTACTTCATCAACCGGCACGATCAGGCGCTGCTGCTGGCCGATGAGGTCGGCAACGACATGCGTGTCGTGCTGGATGCGTTTCACATCAACATCGAGGAGTCGGATCCGATGCAGGCGATCCGCAACGTCGGCGACCGGCTGCTCGATTTCCACGTCGCCGACAACAACCGCCGGCCCGCCGGTCAGGGCACCTACGACTGGAGTGAAGTGATCGGGGTTCTGGAATCGATCAACTATCAGGGACATCTGACCGCCGAGTTCGTGCTGACGATCGATCGGACTCCGATCGCTCTTTCGAGCGAAAAGCGTGAAAGCGACATGCAGTTCAGCGACGCCGACCTGAAATTCATCAACGATCTTGGATCGGGCTTGATCAGCGCGGCCGACTACGACAAAGCCGTCGAATCCAGCATCCGGCATCTTAAATCGGCCTCGAAATGATCGCTCCCTCCCGGCAACTGCGGTGAAACATCGGATGAAGCTAGGATTGAAAAACCAGTGTTCAGAAAAGCGACGACCGCTTAAGGCTGTCGCAACGGCTGTCCTGATCGCGCTTTCAATCGGGGCCGGCAACGATCCGCTGCTCGAGAAGTCGCGCCACTGGTTCGATCCGATCCCTGAGGAAGCCCCGCGGATCCCCGGCAATCCCGTCACGACTGAAAAGATCACGCTCGGCAGGATGCTCTTTTTCGAGCCGCGTTTGTCCTCCAGCTGGTGGATCAGTTGCAACAGTTGTCACAATCTCGGGCTCGGCGGCGTCGATCATGTCGAAACGGCAATCGGCCATGGATGGCGGAAAGGCCCGCGCAATAGCCCGACCGTCTTCAACGCCGTCTTCAATGCCGCACAGTTCTGGGACGGTCGCGCGAAATCGCTCGACGAGCAGGCGAAAGGCCCCGTTCAGGCGGCGATCGAGATGAACAACACGCCGGCGCGCGTCGTCCGGACGCTGAGAAGCATTCCGGAATACGTCGAACTGTTCCGAAAGGCATTCCCCGGCGAGGCCGACCCGGTCACCTTCGACAATCTGGCCAGAGCGATCGAGGCATTCGAGACGACTCTGATCACTCCGGGTTCCCGCTTCGACCTCTACATGTCGGGGGATGAGAGCGCGCTGACCGAGGAGGAGAAACGCGGGCTCGGACTGTTTATCGGCAAGGACTGCGTCAAATGCCATAAGGGCGTCAATCTGGGCGGGTCGAGCTATCACCGGTTCGGCGCGGAAAAGACTCCGGGACCTGAGATCATGCCTCGCGAGGACAAGGGGCGAATCGCCGTCACCGGAAATCGCGCCGACGAATACGCGTTCAAGGCCCCGACGCTGAGAAACATCGAACTGACCGCTCCCTACTTCCACTCAGGCAAAGTCCGGGACCTCAAGGACGCGATCAGGCTGATGGGAACTCATCAGTTGGGAATCAAACTGAAAGACCGCGAGGTGGATGACCTCGCGGCATTTCTGAAGACGCTCACCGGCCGCATCCCCGCCATCGAAGTTCCTCAATTGCCGATGCACGCAGCGGATACCCCGCGACCCGATATCAGCGATCGATAGCCGTTACCGGCGCATGAGCCTGAAGGCGAAGTTGCGCCCCAGCCCCTGAGCGAAAGCCAGTCGAATCCAGACCATGGCATAGGGCTCGAGATACCTCGACTGCTCGAGCGGGCCGAGGTCGATCGGCTCGAAACCGATGGCGTCAGCCAGTCCGGCCGCTGTCCGTTTGGCATCAGCGTCGTCTCCGCAATAGAGGATGGCCGGGCGTCCTTCGGGGAATGTCGTGTCCAGCATGATCTCGGCGCCGATGGTGTTGAAGATCTTGACGACCTTGGCGCCGGGCGCCCATTCGGCGACCGTTTCGCCGCCCGAGGTGGTCAGTCCGAGTTCGAGACCCTCCAGCCGGGGCTTGAGCGGATTGGTGCAGTCGAGCAGGACTTTCCCGGCGAGGTCTCCGGCCGCTGCCAGCACGTCACGAACAGCGCCCCAGTGAACCGAGAGGACGACGACCTCGCCGAATTGTGCGGCTTCAGCGATCATGCCGGCCTTCGCGCCGGCGCCGGTCTCCGCGACCAGCGAGACGACATCGGGCTTTGATGCGTCCCTGACTCCGTACATCACTTCGTGACCGTTGCGCGCAAAACTGCGACCGAGCGCGGAGCCGACGTTGCCGGCTCCGAGGATTCCGATTTTCATTGTGCTACTCCCAGCGGAGCCTGCAGGCTCCGCACTCCAAAACTAGACGCCGAGCGATTCGATGACCAGGCGCGCTGTGGCTGCGCCTGAGTACTGCTGCTGCCCGGTGATCAACCGGCCGTCGCGCACGGCGAACGGCTTGAACATACCGCCGGTGATGAAGTTCGCCCCGAGCTTCTTCGCCTCGTCCTCGATCCTGAAAGGCATCAGTTTCGTTCCGACGAAGCTGTCGGCGAAGTCCTCCTCCGAGTTGGCGAAACCCGTCATCGTCCTGCCCTCGATCAGATGCTTTCCGTCAGAGAGTTTGACATGCAACAGGACGCAGGTTCCATGGCAGAGCGCGGCGGTCGGCTTTTCGGCCTCATAAAATTCCCGCATCAGCTGGTGCAGGCGCGTCTCATTCGGGAAGGTGAACATCGGCGACTGACCGCCCGCCACGACGATGGCGTCGAAATCGCTCTGCTTCAGATCGTCGAGCGACGGCGTGCTGTCGAGTAGCGCCATCAGATCCGGCGTGTGGATGAAGCCCATGCTGATCAGATCGCGGGCTGAGTACCCGCTCGGATCGCGCGGGTCGCTCAGCGAATCGAACTCGACCCTGCCGCCGCGGGGACTTGCGATCGTGACCTCATATCCCTGCTCGGTGAATTCGTACCAGGCGTGCGTCAGCTCCGAGGCCCAGAATCCCACCGGGCCGCCGACCGTCGTCGATTCCGACGGGTTGGCCACCACCATCAGAATCCGTTTCGGCGTGGACTTCGTAACATTGATATTTGCGCTCATGATTTTTTCTCCCGTGAAAGACCTTTTCGAGATTCCAATGCCGGAGTAAGATACAGGGACTCGACGGGACTTTGAATGATAGAAAATCTTCAATTCTTGTCCGATCGTCCTGGTATTTACCGATGGGAGAGATATGCCGCAACTGATCGACCTGGATGCGACCGATGTTCTGACCGATGTCCTGAGCAGGCTCAAGCTGCGCGGCCGCGTTTTCTGCTGTTCCGAGCTGACGGCTCCATGGTCGATGTCGCTCGACAAGAGCGATTTCGCCCATTTTCACGTGATCGAGGAAGGCGAGGCGTGGCTGATGCTCGGCAGGAGCTCCGTCCGTCTGGGGACGGGCGACCTGATCGTCGTCCCGCATGGGAAGGGCCACGTTCTGAGCGATTCAAGAAACACTCCGCCGGCATCATTGAAACGGCTCATGCGGGGACGAACCTCGAACGGATGCCATCTGATGCGCCACGGCGGCGGAGGCGCGCGGACGCTGATGACCTGCGGATCCTTCAGATTCGAATCGTCGTTCGAAAATCCGCTGCTGGCGGTTCTGCCTGAAGTGATCCACATCAGGGGCAATCAGGACGGCGTCAGGGAGTGGCTGGAACCGACGCTCAGCATGCTGACGTGGGAGGCGCGCAATCCGAGGTCCGGATCGCAGACCATGATCGACCGGCTGACGGACATCATCTTCGTCCAGGCCGTCCGGCTGTGGGTGGATTCTCAGCCCGCCGCTCAGGCCGGCTGGCTGGGAGCGCTGCGAGACCGGCAGATCGGAACCGCACTTCAATTAATCCACAGGGAACCGGCGCGAGACTGGAGCGTCTCAAGTCTCGCCGTCAACGTCGCCATGTCGAGGTCTCCGTTCGCCGCCAGATTCACCCAGCTTGTCGGCGAACCGCCGCTTTCATACATCACGCGCTGGAGAATGCACCTCGCGGCCAATCTTCTGACTGATGATGATCTGACTCTGAGCGAGATCGCGGAACGCGTCGGCTACGACTCGGAAGCAGCTTTCAGCAAGGCATTCAAGCGGCGTTTCGGCCTTGCGCCCGGAGCTTACAGGCGCGCCAACTCAAGTCAGGGCAGAGTAGCAGCCTGATCGATATCGAATATTTGCATGGCACACTACGGATAGCGCACGCGGCAGCGAACGCGAGCCTGCGATGCGCCGCCGTCAAACATGGAGAACATCATGCGATCACTCACCCGCCTTACCAGGACTGTTTCAATACTTTTCCTCGTGGCCGCAGTCATCATGACGAATGTCTATTCTCAATCCGACTCATCGATCGAGATCACAACGCTCTCATCGCGGCCGGACCTGGTCAGCGGCGGAGACGCGCTGATCGAGGTCAGGTCAGCTTCCGGATCATCGAAGATCTCGCTCGAACTGAACGGCAGGGACGTCTCGGACCGGATCAAGCCGCATCCCGAATCGGGAACGTACCGCGGACTGATCACCGGACTGAATGTCGGAGTGAACACGCTGAGGGCCAGTACGACGAAGGCGCGGGCGACTCTGAGGATCGTCAATCATCCGATCACCGGTCCGATCCTGTCGGGACCGCATCTCAAGCCTTACGAATGCCGGACTGTCGAATCGGGCATGGGCGAACCGCTGGATGCCGACTGCTCGGCGAAACAGCGGATCGTTTATTTCTACCGTTCATCAGACAAGACGTTCAAACCTCTGGTCGATCCGTCCGGTCCGAGGCCGGCGGATCTGGTCACGACGACGACCTATGACGGCGCGACCGTGCCGTACATCGTGCGTGTCGATTCGGGAACGATCAACAGGACGATCTACCGGATAGCGATCCTCGACGATCCGAAGGGTTCGGCCGCTGAGTGGCGTCCGGGGCCGGGATGGAACCGCAAGCTGGCGGTGGCGTTCGGAGGCGGCGCCGGCACGCAATACAACCAGGGCGTCAATCAGGCGGCGAATGCGCTCAACGATCTCTATCTTTCGCGCGGGTTCGCTTTCGCGATCTCGACGGAACTCGTCAATCAGCTCCACGGCAACGCGGTGCTGCAGGGCGAGACGCTGATGATGCTCAAGGAATACTTCATCGAGCGGTACGGCGTGCCGAAGTGGACGGTCGGGCACGGCGGCTCCGGGGGCGCCATCCAGCAACTTGTGATCACGCAGATCTATCCGGGGCTGCTCGACGGGCTGCAGCCGACGGCGTCGTTCCCCGATTCGTCGCTTCACACGGCCGATTGCGGTTTGCTGCAGAACTTCTGGCGGCAGGCCGATCCTGCCGTCTGGACCGATGCCAAACGGACCGCGGTCGAGGGCTACACGAAGGGAACCTGCGCCGCATGGGAGCGGTCGTTCGTCCCGGTCCTGACGGCGACCAACGCGCGCGGATGCGCGATGAAGAACGCCGGGGCGATCTACGATCCGGTCAAAAACCCGAAAGGCGCGCGCTGCACGATGCAGGAGATGCGAGCAAACATCTACGGTCGCGATCCGAAGACCGGCTTTGCGCGCAAGCCGCAGGACAACATCGGGCTGCAGTACGGACTTGAGGCGCTCAACCGCGGCGTCATCTCTGTCGATGAGTTCCTGGATTTGAACGGGAAGATCGGCGGCAACGACATCGACGGCAACTTCGTGCCGGAACGATCGAACGGCGATCCGATCGCCATCCGTGCGCTATACGAGAGCGGGCTGATGAATTCAGGCGGCGGCGGGCTGGCCGGGGTTCCGATCATTCACGCGCGCAGCTACACCGATGCTGGCGGAGACATCCACGACCGGCAGCGCGATTTCACCATCCG